>NZ_VWWM01000006.1:0-180018 GCF_011752945.1 Paraburkholderia sp. Cy-641 | reverse complement strand
GCGGGGCTCGCCGCCTGAGCGGGTGCGGGACTCGGCACCGGAGCCGGCGCGGCAGCGGCCGGCTGCGCCATCGACGACTGCGCGAACGCGCCGAAAGCACGCAAGGTCGACAGCGTCGCGCGCTGCACTTCGAGCGCCTGGATCGCCGATTGCAGCATGCTCAGATTCAGCTTCAGCCACTGCTCGACCGCGCGCATGTCGGTGATGCGCTTGTCGAGCTCCTCGACATTGGTGAGCGGCGCCATCATGTCGGACATCATCGACAGCGACGGCGCGAGGCCGCCGCCCGGCTGCGCGCCGGGCAACGCCGAGCCGAACGGCGACAGCCGCATCATGCCCCACATGCGATCGAGCATTTCAGCGGGCGGGAAACCGGGAAAGCCGGGAAAGGGCGGCGTGGTGCCAGTCGTGTCGGTCATGCTTGTCGCCTCGGTGCATAAGAAGATGTCGGGCGCGCGGAGCCGCGCGGGTTGAGTCGATCATACCGTGTGAAATGGTGGCTCAGGGGGCTCGCCGCGTTGCGTGCCGGCAGCCGCCGACCCGCCACGCCAACCCGCCCGCACGGCTGCCCGCGTCCTGGCTGCGCCGTTATCTGCCTCTACCTGCGGCTACCGGCTTCTACCTACCGCTGGCCGTGCCGCCATGTTCTCGTGCCACGCCCCACGCGACCCGTTGCGGCCAGTCGGTCGTGCCACGCCCCGCGCCACTACTCGCTGCGATCCGTTTCGCCACCCGCAGCGCCACCGCTCTCGCTTCCACCTCCGTCACCGGCCCTCTCCCGCGACGCCTCCCGCCACGGATCGCCGCCGCCAAAATCCGGCGCGCGCCGCTCGCGCAGCGAGTTCAGCCCTTCGCGCACGTCGGGCCCGGCGAAGCCCATGAATTCGAGCGCGAGCGACGTATCGAACGCCGGCCCTGCCGTGCGCAGCCAATTGTTCAGCGCGTACTTGGTCCAGCGGATCGCCGTCTGCGAACCGTCTGCGAGTTTGCGCGCGACGTCGAATGCCTTCGGCAGCAGATCGCTCTCGTCGACGGCCAGCGATACGAGGCCGATGCGCTCTGCTTCCTCGCCGCTCACGGGCTCGCACAGCAGCAGGTAGTACTTGGCCTTCGCCATCCCGCACAGCAGCGGCCAGGCGATCGCCGCGTGATCGCCGGCCGCGACGCCGAGGCGCGTATGACCGTCGATGATGCGCGCCGTCTTCGCCGCGATCGAGATGTCGGCGAGCAGGCCCGCGACGAGTCCCGCGCCGACCGCGGGACCGTGCATCGCCGAGACGATCGGCTTGCCGCAATTGATCACGTTGTAGACGAGATCGCGCGCCTCGCGCCACACCCGCGCGCGCACATCGAAGTCGTTCGCCATGTCTTCGACGAGTTGCAGATCGCCGCCCGCCGAAAAGCCCTTGCCTTCGCCGCGAATGATCGCGACGCGCGTGTCGGGATCGCGCTCGATGTCGCGCCAGATTTCGGCCAGTTCGTAATGCATGCGCGCGTTCGCCGTGGCGAGTCCGCTGCGGTTCGCGCCCTCGCCGCTCATCACGATTTCGAGCACGCCGTGCGGATGGCGATGCAATTGCAGCGAGCGGTAGTAGGCGTAGTAGGCGTCGTTACGGTGAGGTGCGTCGGACATGATGGGCGATCCGTCGGTTGGTGAAGCGTGGACTCGTCGTGCGCGTGTTCGAACCGTGCCCGCAGACCGGAGCTACGGAGCCGGAACTGCGAAGTCGAAGCTGCGAAGCCGGAGCTACAAAGCCGGACCCGCGAAGCGAGGCAGCAACGCGGCCGCAAACCACGCTCCCCCGGCCGACACGATGACACGCTTCATCGCGGCTGATAAACCCACTTCCCGTTGCTGATCTCGACCATCACCCGGGCGCGCTGATCGAGGCCGATGTGATCGGTCGCGCTCATGTTGACGACGCCGTTGGTATCCGCGACACCCTGCGTGGTTTCGAGCGCGTCGCGCAGCGCGCGCCGGAACGGCGGCGTGCCCGGCGCGCCCGCCTTCAGCGCAACCGGTATCGCGTGATCGAGCAGCACGCCCGCATCCCACGTGTAGGAGCCGAACGCCGACACGCTGCCCGCTCCATGCTGTGCCTCGAAGCGCGCGATGTAGTCGAGCGCGAGGCGCTTCGCCGGATGATCGGCCGGCAATTGCGCGGCCACCAGCACCGGGCTCGCGGGCAGGAACGTGCCGTTGCAATCGGCGCCGCACACGCGCAGGAAGTCGTTATTGCCGACGCCGTGATTGTGATAGATCAACCCTTTGTAGCCGCGCTCGCGCAGCGTCTTCGGCGGCAGCGCGGCGGGCGTGCCGGCCGCGCCGACCACGACCGCGTCGGGATGCGCCGCGAGAATCTTCAGCACCTGGCCCGTCACGCTCGGGTCCGTGCGATTGAAGCGCTCGCTCGCCACCATGTCGATGTGATGCAGTTTCGCGAACTTCGCGACCTCGGCGTAGAACGTCTCGCCGAGCGCATCGGCCTGGCCGATGAACGCGATCGTCTTGACGCCGTGCGCGCTCGCATGCTCGGCGATGGCCGAGGCCATCATCGCGTCGGTCTGCGGCGTCTTGAAGACCCAGCGGCGTTTCGCGTCGACCGGCTCGATGATTTTCGCCGACGACGCGAGCGAGATCATCGGCGTTTCGCCGTCGGACACCACGTCGATCATCGCCAGCGAATTCGGCGTGATGGACGAGCCGATGATCGCGTCGACGTGATTCTCCGAGATGAGCTTTCTCGTGTCCTGCACGGCCTGGGTCGTGTCGGACGCATCGTCGAGCACGATGTATTCGACGCTCTGTCCGCCGATCTGTTTCGGCAGCAGCGCGACCGTGTCGCGCGCGGGAATGCCGAGCGATGCGGCCGGCCCGGTCAGCGACAGCACGAGACCGATCTTGACCTGGGCGAGCGCCGTCAGGGGCAGTAAGCAGGCCAGCGCGGCACACAGCGTCGCGGCACGGCGCGCGAGGCGCGTGCGGCGCCTGGACAGACGGCTCGCGCTGGTGTCCAGGCGTGCGCTCACAGCCGTGCCAGCATGAGCACCCACGCCCATGTTCGCGTTCGTGCCTGCGTTTGTGCCTGCGTTCGCCCGTAACGCGCCAGCACCTCGGTTTCCAGCTTCGGGGAAGTCAAATCGCGGCATGCCGTCTCCTCACGTCGGGTTGTCGTTCTGATGTTGCCGATGCGTTGCTGCATTCGATCCGCCGGCCGCGCCGGCCATGCCGGCGCGCCAGTCAGTGTAGCCGCGCGTGAAAGCCGCGGCATCGGGCGAAACCCTTTCGTAAGCGGTGCCGCGCAAACCGCGCACGCAAGCGCGTTAGTCCGCCGCGTCGTCGAGCGGCGCGATGCTCTGCTCGATCGAACCGAAAATCGACTTGCCTGCTTCGTCGAACATTTCGATCTTCACGATATCGCCATACTTCATGAATTCGGTTTGCGGCGCGCCGTGCTCGATCGTTTCGAGGCAGCGTTTCTCGGCGATACAGCAGTAGCCGCGCTTCGCATCCTTGTTCGACACCGTGCCCGAACCGACGATCGAGCCGGCACGCAGATTGCGCGTCTTCGCCGCATGCGCGATCAGTTGACCGAAGTGAAACACCATGTCGGTGCCGGCGTCGGGCTGGCCGACCTTCCGGCCGTTCCAGTGGACGATCATCGGCCGATGCACGCGGCCTTCGCGCCAGTGCTCGCCGAGTTCGTCGGGCGTGACCGCGACCGGTGCGAACGAGGTGGCCGGCTTGCTCTGGAAGAAGCCGAAGCCCTTCGCGAGTTCGGCGGGAATCAGATTGCGCAGCGAGACGTCGTTCGCGAGCGTAATCAGCCGCACGCCGCGCAGCGCCTGCTCGGGCGTCGCGCCCATCGGCACGTCGCCGGTGATAACCGCGACTTCCGCCTCGAAGTCGATGCCGAACGCTTCCGATGCGCACGGCACGTCGTCTTTCGGGCCGATGAAGTCGTCGCTGCCGCCCTGATACATGAGCGGATCGGTCCAGAATTCCGGCGGCATCTCGGCGCCGCGCGCGCGCCGCACGAGCTCGACGTGGTTCACGTACGCGGAGCCGTCGGCCCACTGGAACGCGCGCGGCAGCGGCGCCATGCAGTCTTTCGCGTCGAACGCGAAGCTGTTGCGCGCGCGGCCCTGGTTGAGCGCTTCGTAGAGATCGTGCAGTTGCGGCGCGTAGAAAGCCCAGTCGTCGAGCACGCGCTGCAGCGTGGGCGCGATCGCGTCGGCAATCGCCGCGGTGTGCAGGTCGCGGGACACGACGATCAGTTGACCGTCGCGCGTGCCGTCCTTCAGCGAGGCAAGTTTCATAGAGCTGTGAACCGTGGGTTAGTGACGAGGGAAGGAATCTATTCTACGATGGTGAATCGGCGTGGCCGCGGTTCGTGCGGCGCAGCGGTTGCCGTGCGCGAGTTGATCCGCGCTGCACGCTTCCTGCTGGAGGTTGTCTGCACGTTTCCGCTGCGCCGTTATCGCACTGCCGTGGCGCTGTATTGTGCCGCTGCTTCGGCGTGATTTCGTTGCTATGTCGTCGTTGTTATGTCGTCGCTATTTTTCGTCGCCGTTGCGCCGCCGTTACGTCATCGCGCGCACCTTGATTCGCGCCGCCACGCCATTACCGAACGCCCCATCCCGCGCCTTTTGCACATGTCCGCCAACGCCCGCTCCGGTACGCTTCGCCCTCACGCCGCCCCCACCTCGGCCGATCCGCTCGAAACCGATCCGGCCGACGCCGCCAGTCTCGACGACGACACCGGCGAGCCCGGCGAAGAGAAACTGCGCTCGGGCATCCAGTCGATCGAGGTCGGCTTCAGGCTGCTCGACGTGCTGACCTGCGAACCGCGCGCGATGATGCTGCGCGATCTCGCGCAGCGCGCGGGCATGAGTCCGGCGAAGGCGCATCGCTATCTCGTGAGCTTTCTGCGTCTCGGCGTCGTCGCGCAGGACCCGCTCTCGGGCCGCTACGAACTGGGCGGCTTCGCGCTGCAACTGGGGCTCGCGCGGCTCGCGCGCGTCGATGGCGTGGCGCTCGCGCGCATCGCGCTCCCCGAACTGCGGGACCGGCTCGACCTGACCGTGGGCATCGCGGTATGGGGCAACCAGGGACCGACGATGGTGCACTGGATGGAATCGAGCCATCCGGCCAAGGCCTCGCTGAAACTCGGCGACGTGATGCCGCTGCTCAGTTCGGCCACCGGTCTGCTGTTCGCCGCCTACCTGCCGCAAGGCAAGACCGCCGCGATGCTCGAACGCGAACTGGCCGACTCGCGCCGCTCGTCGTATAGCGGTGCACCACGCACCCGCGAAGAGGTCGGCAAGGTGCTCGACGAAGTGCGCGCGCACGCGGCGGCGCGCGTCGAAGGCATGCTGCTGCCGACCATCCACGCGTTCTGCATGCCGGTGTTCGATTCGACCGGCGCGCTCGCGCTCGGCCTCGTCGCGCTCGGCCATGAAGGCGCGTTCGATATCCGCTGGGGCGGCGAGGTCGATCTCGCACTGCGCGAATGCGCGCGCAAGCTCTCGTACGAGCTCGGGTATAGCGCCACGCCGCGCAGCGAAAACGGCTGACGGCACGCGCACGGATTCGATCGCCGATGGTTCACGCTCCCGTCACCCGCGCCGCCGATCGCATGCCGCCCGACGGCAATGGGCGGCCAGGCGCATTGCGCATCGGGCGCTGGATCGTGGTGCTCGCGGCGGTGGCGATTCTGCACTGGATCGCCGCACAGTGGTTCGAGCGCACACGCCTGAATCTGACGCCGGCCGATCGCGAGCATGTGCCGGTGCAGGTCGCATTGCTGACGCCCGAGCGGGTCGAACGTCAACCCGAACCTCAGCCCGAACATCCGCCTGCCGCGACGCCGCCCGCGCCGTCTTCCGCGCATAGGCCCACGGCGCATCCGCCGCGCGAGCACGTGTTGACCGCGTTGCAGCCGGCCAGCCCACATGAGCCGGCCGAAGCGCCGGCCTCGGAAGCGGCGGCGAGCGCGCCGGCCGCCGCGGCCGGCTCCCATGCAAGCACCAATGCCAATACGAACGCCGCGGCGAGCGCCCCTGCCGCGGCCAGCGCGCCGCAAGCGTCGAAGGGCGTGAAGTTTTCGGTGCCGCCGTCCGCCGAACTCGAATACGACACGTTCTACAACGGCGTGCGCAATCAGCCCGGCACGATCCACTGGGCCAGCAACGCACAGGGCTACGAAATGATCGTGTCGGTGCCGCTGCCGTTCGTCGGGCCGTTCGTGTTTGCGAGCCACGGCGGCATCGACGCGTTCGGCCTCGCGCCCGCGCAGTACAGCGAAAAACGCTGCCGCCGTGCGGAAGACATTGCGATCTTCAATCGCGCCGACAAAAAAATCGCCTTCACGCGCACACCTTTGACGCTGCCGCTTCCCGACGGCGCACAGGATCGCTTCAGCGTCGTGATGCAACTCGCGAGTCTCGTGCGCGGCGATCCCGATGCCTATAAGCCCGGCGTCACGCGACAGTTTTTTGTCGTCGATAACGACAGCGGCGAGAACTGGCCGATCGAGACCATCGGCGACGAAACGATTCGCGCGGCGCAAGGCTATCTCGAGACGCGCCATTTCAAACGTCTGCCGCGCCACGACGGCGATCAGCGCCGCATCGACGTATGGCTCGCGCCGTCGCTCGGCTGGCTGCCCGCGCGCATCCTGCAAACGGAGCCGAACGGCACGCAATTCGAACTCGTGTGGCGCGGCAAGCTCGGGTTAGAGGGCGCGTCGCCGAATGGGGACGGCAATGGTGGTACCGCTTCCGTTCCGCCTGGGAGCACACCCGTCTCGTCTGGTGACAACGCGCCCGCGAGCGCATCGGCGGTGATGCAAGGAACGCCACCCGCCGCGCCGGTCGATTCGGGCACACCCGAAATCATCAAGCCCTGAGCGCGGTCGGGCCGGGGCCATGCGCCGATCCAACCCGGCACAGGCCGGGGGGCCGGGCGCTTCGCGATGGTTTGCGAGGCAACGAAAAATTTCGCTCCGCGCGGCAGACACGGAGCGATCCGATGCCCTACACTGACGATGGCGTGTCGCCACGATCCAGGCAGATACGGGCACGCCGCCTGCTGTCACACAGGCGACAGCGGACGCGCTCGAAGGCGCCCGCTTCACAAGCTGCCCGATGCCGCGCATCCCGCGTCCATCGGGCGATCCCATCGATTTTCCGCATGACTTGAATCGTTTCTGGAGAGGCCGGTCTAACCGTTAGGTTCGGAATTTTTACCCGCGTCGCACGAGCGTCAATCCGGACCCACCCCTTGAATTCCATCACACATGCTCCACCTATGGTGCAGAAAGGGCGGAAGCCCAACGGAAATAAGGAGTGTCGCCATGCAAATGATCTACAACAGCCCCAACTATTGCGTCGTCGAGTTTCCGCCGCAGGAAGGCCTGCTGGCCATGAAGTCGGGCGGCTACGAGATCGTCGACAAGAACATGCAGCGCGAAATCTATATCGACGGTGCACTGGCGGCGCGTTTTCGCGAACATGTCCAGCAACTGATCGCAGGCGAGCCGTCGCTCGACGAGGTCGATGAATTCCTCGGGCAATTCGACAGCCTCATGCATCAGCCCGTGGTGCTTCACTAAGCTTCTTCACCGAGGTTCTTCACGAATCCAAGGTGATCCGGCCTTGGGTATCGCCATCGTCTTTTGGTATGAATTTCCGCGTTCGCGTAGAGCGAACCTGCATTGGACTGGACGGTGTCGGCCCGCACTCCACCGACACTGCCTCAGACTCGCTACGTCCAAGGCAGCCCGGATCGACCAGCAACCATTCAACCGCCAACACCCTGTTGCGCGATGTCGCGGCTCGCACGTCGCGTCATTTTTTTGGAGCCCGGCTTATATAGCCGCCAGCGATCGCTGCGACAGCCGTAAGAACGAACCACGCGCAGAAGAAGATATTGGCTGCCTCGGGGTTCGTGTCGAACAGACTTCCAACACCGTGAAGTGCCAGGACGCCATATAAATACAGGCCGCCCCACACGATGACCGTCATCGCACCTGCACCTGAAGCGGCGCCAAAGACGATACGCAAAATAGTGCTCATTTGATTGGGAAGAAAAGAATTACGCTCGCCGCTTTCGAATGCAACGGGTAACCGCAAACCATGCGGCGCCCAATACGAGCGCGACGACGACCCAACACGCAATCGTTAGCGCCAAGAGACAAAGCGTTTCAACGTCGTCTTCGTCGTACATTGCGACAATGCCGCTTGCCCAAACGGCAGCGCGCATCGCATGCCATAGCCACACTGGAATCCATAGCGAGGTATGGGAGATAAACGCTCCAAGAAACCAGCCTCCGACAAGCGACGAGGCGATATACGCTAGCGCGCATATCATGCGCCGAAGACGTCCCTTCATCGCCCCCACCGTTCCGTAGGCATGCAACGTGGAACCCCTCAAACGAAATGTTGTAAGGCGGCCTTTATAGCATCGACGAGAATTAGCGAATCTCAATAATGGCCGCACATCAAACGCATGGCCGATGCGTCAGCGGCACTCACCATCCTTGCCGTTCAATTAACGACCGCCACCCGCACCTCACACCTGCGCGACGTCTCCCCCGCCACATAACGCGCGCCCAGCGCCCGCGCCAGACGCATCCGCCCGTCAACGGCTACAATGACGGGTTTCCCGCCAACGCCGGCGCAAGCCCCCGTCCGCCATGAACCAGCCTGCCCAAACCGTCACGCCAGTCCGTTCTGAGTCCGCCTACACGCGCGGCACGGCGCTGCCCGCGCTGCTGAATTCGCGCATCCTGATCCTCGACGGCGCGATGGGCACGATGATCCAGCGCTACAAGCTCGACGAAGCCCGCTATCGCGGCGAGCGCTTCAAGGACTACGAGCGCGACATCAAGGGCAACAACGAACTGCTGTCGATCACGCAGCCGCAAATCATTAGCGAGATTCACGAGCAGTACCTGGCGGCAGGCGCCGACATCATCGAGACCAACACGTTCGGCGCGACCACGGTCGCGCAAGCCGACTACGGCATGGAGTCGCTTGCCGTCGAGATGAACCTTGAATCGGCGAAGCTCGCGCGCGCCGCGTGCGACAAATACTCGACGCCCGACAAGCCGCGCTTCGTCGCCGGCGCGATCGGACCGACGCCGAAGACCGCGAGCATTTCGCCCGACGTCAACGATCCGGGCGCGCGCAACGTGACCTTCGACGAACTGCGCACGGCCTACTACGAGCAGGCGAAAGCGCTGCTCGACGGCGGCGCAGACCTGTTCCTCGTCGAAACGATCTTCGACACGCTCAACGCCAAGGCCGCGCTGTTCGCGCTCGACGAACTGTTCGAGGACACCGGCGAGCGTCTGCCGATCATGATCTCGGGCACCGTCACCGACGCCTCGGGCCGCATTCTGTCGGGGCAGACCGTCGAGGCGTTCTGGAACTCGCTGCGTCACGCGAAGCCGCTCACGTTCGGCCTGAACTGCGCGCTCGGCGCGGCGCTGATGCGCCCGTACGTCGCCGAACTCGCGAAGCTCTGCGACACCTACGTGTCGTGCTATCCGAACGCGGGCCTGCCGAACCCGATGAGCGACACTGGCTTCGACGAACTGCCCGCCGATACCTCGGGCCTGCTCAAGGAATTCGCCGAAGCGGGCCTCGTGAACATCGCGGGCGGCTGCTGCGGCACGACGCCCGAGCACATCGCGGCCATCGCGAAGGCGCTCTCCGAACTGAAGCCGCGCAAGTGGCCGAACCAGTACCGCGACGCGGCCTGAACCCCGGCCGCCACGCACCGCGCACAGGCACGACGCTCCGCTCGCCCTTTAATCCAGGTACCGCACGCACCCGACCCGCACCCACGCCATGACCGATCACACCATGCGCCTTGCCGGCCTCGAGCCGTTCAACGTCACGTCCGGGACGCTCTTCATCAACGTCGGCGAACGCACCAACGTGACCGGCTCGAAGGCGTTCGCGCGAATGATCCTGAACAACCAGTTCGACGAAGCACTCGCGGTCGCGCGCCAGCAGGTCGAAAACGGCGCGCAGGTGATCGACGTCAACATGGACGAGGCGATGCTCGATTCGAAAGCGGCGATGGTGCGCTTCATGAATCTGATCGCCTCGGAGCCGGACATCGCGCGCGTGCCGATCATGATCGACTCGTCGAAGTGGGATGTGATCGAGGCGGGCCTCAAGTGCGTGCAAGGCAAGGCGATCGTCAACTCGATCTCGCTGAAGGAAGGCAAGGAGCAGTTCGTTCATCACGCGAAGCTGATTCGCCGCTACGGCGCGGCCAGCGTCGTGATGGCCTTCGACGAACAAGGCCAGGCCGACACGTTCGCGCGCAAGAAGGAAATCTGCCAGCGCTCGTACGAGATTCTGGTCAACGAGGTCGGCTTTCCGCCCGAAGACATCATCTTCGATCCGAACATCTTCGCGGTCGCGACCGGCATCGAGGAGCACAACAACTACGCGGTCGACTTCATCGAGGGAACCCGCTGGATCAAGCAGAACCTGCCGTACGCGAAGGTGAGCGGCGGCGTGTCGAACGTGTCGTTCTCGTTCCGCGGCAACGACCCGGTGCGCGAGGCGATTCACACCGTGTTCCTCTATCACGCGATCCAGGCGGGGATGGACATGGGCATCGTCAACGCGGGCCAGCTCGGCGTGTATGCCGAACTCGATCCCGAGTTGCGCGAGCGCGTCGAAGACGTGGTGCTGAATCGCCGTGAAGACGGCACCGACCGCCTGCTCGAAATCGCCGACAAGTTCAAGACCGGCGCCGCGAAGAAGGAAGAGAACCTCGAGTGGCGCAACCAGCCGGTCGAAAAGCGCCTCGCGCATGCGCTCGTGAGCGGCATCACCACGTTCATCGTGGAAGACACCGAGGAAGTGCGCGCGAAGATCGCCGCGGCGGGCGGCCGTCCGATCAACGTGATCGAAGGCCCGCTGATGGACGGCATGAACATCGTCGGCGACCTGTTCGGCCAGGGCAAGATGTTCCTGCCGCAGGTCGTGAAGTCGGCGCGCGTGATGAAGCAGGCGGTCGCGCATCTGATCCCGTTCATCGAGGAAGAAAAGCGTCAGCTCGCGGCGGCCGGCGGCGACGTGCGCGCGAAGGGCAAGATCGTCATAGCAACGGTGAAGGGCGACGTGCACGACATCGGCAAGAACATCGTCTCGGTCGTGCTCCAGTGCAACAACTTCGAAGTCGTCAACATGGGCGTGATGGTCCCGTGCAACGAGATCCTCGCGAAGGCGAAGGTTGAGGGCGCGGATATCGTCGGGCTGTCCGGCCTCATCACGCCGAGCCTCGAAGAGATGGCCTACGTCGCCTCGGAAATGCAGCGCGACGACTACTTCCGCGTGAAGAAGATTCCGCTGCTGATCGGCGGCGCGACGACCTCGCGCGTGCATACCGCGGTGAAGATCGCGCCGCACTACGAAGGGCCGGTGGTCTACGTGCCGGACGCGTCGCGTTCGGTGTCGGTCGCCTCCAGCCTGCTGTCCGACGAGGGCGCCACGAAGTACATCGACGAACTGAACGCCGATTACACCCGCATCCGCGACCAGCACGCCAACAAGAAAGCGCAGCCGATGGTCACGCTCGCCGAAGCGCGCGCCAATAAGACCAGGATCGACTGGGCGAGCTATCAGCCGGTGAAGCCGAAATTCATCGGCCGCCGCGTGTTCAAGAACTTCGATCTGAACGAGCTCGCGAACTATATCGACTGGGGTCCGTTCTTCCAGACCTGGGACCTCGCCGGCCCATATCCGGCGATTCTCAACGACGAGATCGTCGGCGAATCGGCGCGGCGCGTGTTCTCGGACGGCAAGTCGATGCTCGCGCGCCTGATTCAGGGCCGCTGGCTGCAGGCGAGCGGCGTCATCATGCTGCTGCCGGCCAACACGGTCAACGACGACGACATCGAAATCTACACGGACGAATCGCGCAGCGAAGTCGCGCTGACATGGCGCAATCTGCGCCAGCAGAGCGTGCGGCCCGTGGTCGATGGCGTCATGCGGCCGAACCGCTCGCTCGCCGACTTCATCGCGCCGAAGGACTCGGGCGTGGCCGATTACATCGGCATGTTCGCGGTCACGGCGGGGCTTGGCGTCGACGTGAAGGAAAAGCAGTTCGAGAAGGACCTCGACGACTACAGCGCGATCATGCTGAAGGCCCTCGCGGACCGCCTCGCCGAAGCGTTCGCCGAAGCGATGCATGCGCGCGTGCGGCGCGACCTGTGGGGCTATGCGAACAGCGAGAACCTCTCGAACGACGAACTGATCGCCGAAAAGTATCGCGGCATCCGCCCGGCGCCGGGCTATCCGGCCTGCCCCGACCATCTGGTGAAGCGCGACATGTTCGAGGTGCTGCAAGCGGACGAGATCGGCATGAGCGTGACCGAATCGCTGGCGATGCTGCCGGCCGCGAGTGTGTCGGGCTTCTATCTCGCGCATCCGGACAGCACCTATTTCTCGGTCGGCAAGATCGGCGCGGATCAGCTCGAGGACTACGCGCAGCGCATGGCGCTGTCGAAAACGGACGCCGAACGCGCGTTGGCGCCGCTGCTGTAAGCGGCGGCGCATGGCATGACCGGGCACCGGGCAGGCCGCCGCATGACCCGGTGCGGCGCCCCCACTATATCGGCCCCGAAAGGCTGAATATTTCCGCCCGCCGAATTTTCGGCTTTGTAGACTGAGTCGGCTTTCACCCTGTCAGGCGCGGCCAAAACGCGCCGGCTCATCCAGATTGCAACCGTCAACGGAGAAAATCGCATGAAGAAGCTGACGCTGTTATTGACTGCCGTTTCGCTGGCCGCGGGCGCTTCCGTGGCGCTCGCGCAGCCGGCCGCGCCGGGTGGCTCGAGCGCGGTCAGTTCGTACTCGCCGCCTACAGAGAAACACGTGAAGAAGCCGAAGAAGAGCAAGAAGAAGAAAGGCGCGGCGGCATCGGCAGCCGCACCGGCTGAGTCCGCGAGCCAGTAGGCGGCCGCAGCGGCAAACAGCAGGCAGCCCCGCTTCGGAACCGGGGAATGGCAAAGAGCCCGCATCGAGCGGGCTCTTTTTGTTGCGGGCGGCAATCTGTGCCGGCGTTCAGCCGCGGCCGGAAACTACGCCGCCGCGCCATTCGCAGCAGCCACCGCCGCCCTGTTCACCTGGCAGCTCGAATCAAAGCCCCCAAACGATGTCCGCGTCTTCTTTTTGCGCCGCGCGCAGCATGTCGAGGAACGGATACGCGCGCTGCGCGAGTCCCGGCGGAATCTCGTGATGCTCGTGGCCGTCCTCGTGCTCGTGGAAATGGCCATCGTGCTCGGCGCGCTCCTGCTTGTCGAACGTGATCGCCGCTTCAAGCTTCTCGATCGCGCTACCCAGCTCCTCGTGAGTGATGACGCCCCGCTCCCCAAGGCGTTTGCCGACAATGCCGACGAGATACTGGGCGAGATTTTCGAGCATCATCACGTCAGGGCTGGCGTGGCATTTGAAAGTAATCAACATAACTGTTCCCTTTGTCGTTATATGGAGTTGACGCGCGAGCGGCACCAACACGCGCCTCACGTGGGCTCGCCGTGCGGGCGCGGCGGCCTCGGCCCGTGACAGGCATCTCATTGAACATATTAGCACCTGCTAAAATCCGTCTGAACGGAAAAGCGCGCCGCCCGGCGCCGCGTGCAACGAAGCGCGACGAGCCTGCGCAAGCGCGTGGCCGGGGTGGCCAGGCGACGAGCCGCAACGCCCGTGCCACGCTCGACAACTCGACGGCGAGCCGCCGCGCGTGACCCACCGCATCGCGGATACCCCCCGCGGTTACGCCACGGGTCAAGCCGCCGCCGGCGGTCGACATGAGCGCCGCGTCACTTGCCGCCGCGCCTTCCATGCGGCCGACACCGGCCGCGGCCGGCGCCTCTTCCGCCTTACCGGATTGCCTCACTGGACTCGCAACACGCATGCTGCCCGCACATAAACACACACTCGAAACCCTGCTCGCCGAGACGGTGAACCAGGTCGCGACTGCCACGCAAGGCGCGACCGAAGCCACGTTCGTCCCGCCCGCCATCGCGCTGGAGCGCCCGAAAGTCGCCGCGCACGGCGACGTCGCGTGCAACGTGGCGATGCAGCTCGCCAAGCCGCTGCGCGCCAATCCGCGCCAGCTCGCGCAACAGATCGTCGACGCGCTGCTTGCGCACCCGCAAGCCAGGGGCCTCGTCGAGACCGCCGAAGTGGCGGGCCCCGGCTTCATCAACCTGCGTCTCACGGCCCAGGCCAAACAGGGCGTGATCGCCGCTGTGTTCGCCGAGCAGGACGCCTACGGCCGCTCGCGGCGCGACGCCGGCAAGCACGTGCTGATCGAGTTCGTGTCGGCCAACCCGACCGGCCCGCTGCACGTCGGCCACGGCCGCCAGGCCGCGCTCGGCGACGCGCTCGCCAACGTGCTGACCTCGCAGGGCTGGGACGTGCATCGCGAGTTCTACTACAACGACGCCGGCGTGCAGATCCACACGCTCGCGCTGTCGACCCAGGCGCGCGCGCGCGGCCTCGCCCCCGGCGACGCCGGCTGGCCCGCGTCGGCCTACAACGGCGAGTACATCGCCGACATCGCGAAGGATTACCTGAACGGCGTCACGGTCGAGGCGAGCGACGGCGCACCCGTCACCGGCGCGGGCGACGTCGAAGACCTCGAGGCGATCCGCCGCTTCGCAGTGACGTATCTGCGCCGCGAGCAGGACATGGACCTGCAGGCATTCGGCGTGAAGTTCGACCAGTACTACCTGGAATCGTCGCTGTACACCGAAGGCCGCGTCGAGAAAACGGTCGACGCGCTGATCGCCGCGGGCAAGACCTACGAGCAGGAAGGCGCGCTGTGGCTGCGCACCACCGACGACGGCGACGACAAGGACCGCGTGATGCGCAAGACCGACGGCACCTACACGTACTTCGTGCCGGACGTCGCCTATCACGTCGCGAAGTGGGAACGCGGCTTCACGAAGGTCATCAACGTGCAGGGCTCGGACCACCACGGCACGATCGCACGGGTGCGCGCGGGCCTGCAGGGTCTCGGCATCGGCATTCCGAAGGGTTACCCCGACTACATCCTGCACAAGATGGTCACGGTCATGCGCAACGGCGAAGAGGTGAAAATCTCCAAGCGCGCGGGCAGCTACGTGACGGTGCGCGACCTGATCGAATGGTCGGGCGGCGCGACGCCGGGCTCGGAAGCGGCTGTCGATCTGATCGACGAGGAAACGATTCGCCGCGGCCGCGACGCGGTGCGCTTCTTCCTGATCTCGCGCAAGGCCGACACCGAATTCGTGTTCGACATCGACCTCGCGCTGAAGCAGAACGACGAGAACCCGGTCCACTACGTGCAGTACGCGCATGCGCGCATCTGCTCGGTGATCGCCGAGTGCAACGCGCGCTACGGCCTCGACGAGAGCGCGCTCGCGAGCGTCGACCTCGCGCCGCTCGCGAGCGAACGCGCGATGGCGCTGCTCAACAAGCTCGCCGAGTTCCCGGACATGCTGCAACACGCCGCCGACGAACTCGCGCCGCACGCGGTCGCGTTCTACCTGCGCGACCTCGCCGGAGAATTCCACTCGTTCTACAATGACCGGGCCGAGCGCGTGCTGGTCGACGATGCGGCCGAACGCAACGCACGCGTCGCGCTGCTCGCGGCCACGCGCCAGGTGCTCGCCAACGGTCTCGCGACGATCGGTGTCTCCGTCCCCGTCAAGATGTAACTCCCCGGCGCAACATGTATGCGGCCGTCGTTATAATCGACGGCCGTTCCTGGATTCTTTTTGCAGGTGATTCGTACGATGGCAAAACCACGCCGCACAACAAAGCAGTCGAAGCAAACCGGGGGCACGTTTCTCGGTATCGTGCTGGGCCTGATCGTCGGCCTGGCGATCGCGGTCGTGGTGGCGCTGTATATCACCCGTGCGCCGACCCCGTTCGTCTCGAAGGTCGCGCCGCCGGCCGCGACCGACAACGGCGCGAGCCAGGCGCAATACGACCCGAACCGTCCGCTGCAAGGCAAGACGCCGGGCCAGCCGGTGCCGCAGGCCGCGCAACCGGCGCCGCCCAACACCGCGCCGGGTCAGACCAATGCGCAGACCCAGTCGGGCATGCTCGAAGAGCCGCAGATCGTCGAAGTGCCGCCGTCGGCCGGCAATGCGAACGGCACCGCGGTCGCGCCGAAGCCCGCGCAGGACAACGGCGGCGGCGAGATCGCCGCACCGGCGCCCGTGAAAAAACCGCAGGCAGCGGGCACGCCGGCCGCGACGGCGGCAGGCTCCGCGCCGAAGAGCGCGAACACCACGAGCACCGCGAACACCAAGGCGGGTTCGACCGCCGCGCCGGCCCCGGGTGACGCGAACACCGGCTACTTCCTGCAGGTGGGCGCGTACAAGACCGCCGCCGACGCCGAACAGCAGCGCGCACGCCTCGCGTTCCAGGGCTTCGAGTCGAAGGTGACGCAGCGCGACGCGGGCGGGGTGACCTACTACCGTGTGCGCATCGGGCCGTTCGCGAAGTTCGAGGACATGAATTCGAGCCGCCAGCGTCTGTCGGACGCCGGTGTCGATACCGCGGTGATCCGCTTCACCAAGCAATGAACACACCGTAACGCCGGCCCACGCGCCGCCGCCGAACTATCGGCGCGCGGCGCGTGTCACAAGCACGATGGCCGCGTCGCATAAGATAGCGGCCACGCCGAATCCGCATAACGGTGACGGGCATTTGCGCAGCGTCACCGCTCTACCGCCTACCTGGGTCAACTCAAATGAAAAAACTGCTGAGCATTCTGTTTCTCTCGCTGGGACTCGTCGCCGCCACGGCGCACGCGTCGCCGGCCGCGCCGGTCGCCGGCAAGGACTACACAGTGCTGGCCTCGCCGCAGCCGACCGACGTGCCGGCCGGCAAGATCGAAGTCACCGAGTTCTTCTGGTACGGCTGCCCGCACTGCAATGAATTCAACCCGTTCCTCGAAGCATGGGTCAAGAAGCAGGGTCCGGACGTCGTGTTCCGCCGCGTGCCGGTCGCCTTCCGCGACGACTTCATCCCGCATTCGAAGATGTTCCACGCGCTCGACGCGCTCGGTCTCGCCAACGAACTGACGCCGAAGGTCTTCAACGAAATCCACGTCAACAAGGACTATCTGCTGACGCCGGAAGACCAGGTCAAATTCCTCTCGAAGCTCGGCGTCGATCCGAAGAAGTACATGGACGCGTACAACTCGTTCTCGACGCAAAGCGCGCTGCAGAAGGACAAGAAGCTGCTCGACGACTACAAGATCGACGGCGTGCCGACGCTCGCGGTGCAGGGCAAGTATGAAACCGGTCCGGCCGCGACCAACAGCCTGCCGGGCACGACCCAGGTGCTCGACTATCTCGTCTCGCAAATCCGCGCGAAGAAGATGTAATCACGGGCGCCGGAATGACTTCACCGCTGAAGGTTTTCATTACCGGCGCTTCGAGCGGTATCGGCCTCGCGCTCGCCGGCGACTATGCCCGGCGCGGCGCGATTCTCGGCCTCGTCGCCCGCCGCGGCGACGCGCTCGCCGCCTTCCGGCAGTCCCATCCCCACAACACCGTCTCGATCTATCCCGTCGACGTGCGCGACGCGGAAGCGCTCGCCGAAGCGGCCGCGCAGTTCATCGCGCAACACGGCCAGCCCGATGTCGTGATCGCCAACGCCGGCATCAGCCGCGGCGCGCTGACCGGTCACGGCGATCTGCGCACGTTCCGCGAAGTGATGGACATCAACTACTTCGGCATGGTCGCCACGTTCGAGCCGTTCGCGGCCGCGATGGCAGCCGCGCGGCACGGCACGCTGGTCGGTATTGCCAGCGTCGCGGGCGTGCGCGGCTTGCCGGGTTCGGGCGCGTATAGCGCGTCGAAGTCGGCGGCGCTGAAGTATCTCGAAGCGTTGCGCGTCGAAATGCGACCGCAGGGCGTCGGCGTCGTCACGATCGCGCCCGGCTACATCCGCACGCCGATGACCGAGCACAACCCGTACTCGATGCCGTTTCTGATGAACGCGGACCGTTTCGCGGCGAAAGTCGCGCAGGCGGTCGAGCGGCAAACCTCGTTCGCGGTGTTTCCGTGGCAGATGCGCGTGGTGGCGATGCTGCTGCACGTGCTGCCGCGCTGGCTCTACGACCGCGTGTTCGAACGCGCGCCGCGCAAGCCGCGCGCCGCCGCCGAGTAGACCATGCCAACCCGTGCGGTCGATGCAACCGGCGTCGCGCACACTCCAGCGGGCGCCGCTGCGCGCATCGTCTCGCTCGTGCCGAGCCTCACCGAAACGCTGTTCGCGCTCGGCCTCGAGCAGCAGATCGTCGGGCGCACCGGCTTTTGCGTGCATCCGCGCGACAAGGTGCGCGCGGTGCCGAAAGTCGGCGGCACCAAGACCGTCAAGCTCGACGCGATCCGCGCGCTGCGCCCGACCCACCTGATCGTCAATATCGACGAAAACGAGCGCGACACCGTCGAGCAATTGCGCGCGTTCGTGCCGCACATCGTCGTCACCCATCCGCAAACACCGCGCGACAACCTCGCGCTCTACGCCCTGCTTGGCGCGATCTTCAGGCGCGAAGAAGAAGCGCGGCACCTTGCCGGCGCGCTCGAAGCGCGTCTACGGGAAGCCGCCGCGGGCAGCTTCGCCGCGCAAAACGTGCTGTACCTGATCTGGCGCGAACCGTGGATGACCGTCGCGCGCGACACCTACATCGCCGCGACGCTGCGGCTCGTGAACTGGCACACGCTGCCCGACGTGCGAGGCGGCAGCGCGGGCGCGGCGCGTTATCCGGCGCTCGATTTCGACGACGCGCCGTGGCTCGGCGAGGTCGACCGCGTGCTGCTATCGAGCGAGCCGTATCGCTTCACGTCCGCGCATCGCGATGCGCTCGCGCGCGATCCGCGCCTCGCCGGCAAGCGCATCGAGCTGATCGACGGCGAGATGACATCGTGGTACGGCGTGCGCGCGATCGACGGCATCGGCTATCTGCTGCGCCATGCGGCGGCGGCTTGAGCGTTGGCGGATTGCCTGCCTGAGCTTGGCCCCACGCGTCGCGGTACGTGCGGCACGTTCAGGCACACCGCGCCAGCCCCCGGCCCCATATGAATATGTGGATTAAGTTGTTGTCGCCATCCGGCCCCTTCGATAAGCTTTCGCGAAGGCGCGCCGCCAGCAAGGCAAGGCTTCGGAGCCCCAGAGCCCGGAATCGCCCGGTCCGAGGCACTTGAGGGCAGCGCCGGGAACGTATCACAATCGTGGCGACGCCCGCGCCCATCCCGCGTCACCGCATAAACACAACCAGACGCACTGCCTGACTGCGCTCGTCATCGGAGATCCTATGCGCTTTAAACTGCTCGCAGCCGCCCTACTGCTCACGGCGCCCGCGCTCGTGCTCGCCAAACCGCTGACCGTCTGCACCGAATCGAGCCCCGACGGCTTCGACGTCGTGCAGTTCAACTCGCTCGTCACGACCAATGCCTCGGCCGACGTGATCTTCAACTCGCTGGTCTCGTTCGACGAAGCCGCGAAGAAGGTCGTCCCCGCGCTCGCAGATAAATGGGAAGTGAGTCCCGACGGCCTTACCTACACGTTCCATCTGCGCCCGAACGTGCAGTTCCAGACCACCGACTACTTCAAGCCCACGCGCGCGCTGAACGCCGACGACGTGGTCTTCACGTTCGACCGCATGCTCGACGACAACAACCCGTGGCACAAGGTCGCAGGCGCGAGCGGCTTTCCGCATGCGCAGTCGATGGGCCTGCCGAAGCTCATCAAGTCGATCAGCAAGGTGGACGACAACACCGTCAAGTTCGAACTCAACGCGCCCGATGCGACCTTCATCTCGATCCTGACAATGGGCTTCGCGTCGATCTATTCGGCCGAATACGCGGACCAGCTGCACAAGGCCGGCAAGGAAGTCGACCTGAACGCGAAGCCGATCGGCACGGGCCCGTTCGTGCTGAAGAGCTACACGAAAGACGCGGTGATCCGCTACGACGTGAACCCGACCTACTGGGGGCCGAAGCCGAAGATCGACCGCCTGATCTACGCGATCACGCCCGATGCGACCGTGCGCGCGCAAAAGGTGAAGGCGGGCGAATGCCAGATCGCGCTGTCGCCGAAGCCGCAGGATCTCGCCGAGGCGAAGCAGGACAAATCGCTCGCGATCGTCGAAACGCCCGCGTTCATGACGGCCTTCGTCGCGCTGAACACGCAGAAGAAGCCGCTCGACAACCAGAAGGTGCGCGCCGCGCTGAACATGGCGTTCGACCGCACGACGTATCTGAAGACCGTGTTCGACAACACCGCGACGCCGGCCGTGAATCCGTATCCGCCGAACACGTGGAGCTACAACCACTCGATCAAGGGCTGGCCGTACGATCCGGCGAGAGCGAAGAAGCTGCTCGCCGATGCGGGCTATCCGAACGGCTTCGAAACGACGATCTGGGTGCGGCCGAACGGCAGTGTGCTGAACCCGAATCCGAAGGCCGGCGCCGAACTGTTGCAGGCCGACTTCGCGAAGATCGGCGTGAAAGCGGACGTGAAGGTGATCGAATGGGGCGAGCTCATCAAGCAGGCCAAGCAAGGGCAGCACGATTCGCTGTTCATGGGCTGGGCGGGCGACAACGGCGACCCGGACAACTATCTGTCGCCGCTCTTTAGCTGCAACGCGGTGAAGTCGGGCATCAACTTCGCGCGCTTCTGCGATCAGGATCTCGACAAGCTGATCGCCGACGGCAAGGCCACGTCCGATATCGCGAAGCGCACGAAAGCGTATGAAGCCGCGCAGCAGATCATCCACGACGAAGCGCTGTGGATTCCGCTTGGCTATCCGACTGCCGCGGCGATCACGCGGACGAACGTGAGCGGTTATCGCGTGAGTCCATTCGGGCGGCAGAATTTCGGGGCCGTGGCGGTGCAGTGATTTCGTCGCGCGGCTGAAAGCGGCAACGGGGAAGCCGGCCTTCATGGGCCGGCTTTTTTATTGCCGCGTTTCGGCTTGATGCGGGACGCTCCGACCCCGCCGGCATGTGCCGCACCGGATCTGTCCCTGCCGCCGTTTCGGCGGTATCGGCGGGCGTTATAATCGATCAGGCGGCTGTCGTCGATACCGTCGGCGAAGAGGCGCACAGGAGACGCAGGCAACCCATCCTCATCTTGTCGGGACGTACAGTGTCGCCGCGTACCGGGCATCCAGCCAGGCATGCCAAACCAATCGGACTGTGTACACGTGAGCAAAGCGCGCGCAAATTCAGCGTTGAGGGCCGAAAAAACACCTCCCCTGGTATTGGAGCCCGAGCCGATCCATGGCGAAACGGCCAAGCAAAAGCTCCCGACGGAAGGTGATCTGCACGATGTCTACCGGCGTGTCAGACGCGACATCCTGAGCGGCGAACTCGCTCCCGGCGACATTCTGAATCAGGTCCATATTGCCAGGCGGTATGGCGTAAGCCGCACGCCGGTTCGCGAAGCATTGCGGATGCTTCAGGCCGAGAATCTCGTCGATGCGCAGTTCCAGCATCGGACTCGGGTTACCAAGGTCACGTCGCAGGAAGTCGATTCGGTCTACGCGACCTGGATTCTCATGCAGTCGCTGGGTATAGCGCTCACCGTGCCGCTGATGTCCGCCGACGAGATTTCGGCATTGACAGCGCATCTCGATCAGATGAACGATCGCTCGCCTCTGCACGATGGCACGCAGGACGAGTGGGAGCATCTGCATATCGACTTCCACCGGATGCTCGTCATGCATGCGGGACCGATCATCAAGGATTCGATCGACAATTGCTGGTCGCGTTCGGAGCGAGCGCGGCGTTTGCATATGCGCTCGGCGCCGCAGTCCTGGCTGGCGTCGGAAGAGGAGCACCGCGACGTGGTGATCGCCTTCGAAGAGGGTTCCGCCGACCAGGCCGTTCATGCGGCAAGCCGCCAGCTCGCGCGGAATGCTTTGGGGGTCATCGCCAGTATCGATCCCAGCTATGAACCACGCGCGATTCGCCAGGCCTTGAAGTTGACGCTTCAGGCCGGTACGGCAGCCGCGGATTCGACAAGCGCGTCGTTCGTCGCGGGTGCCGGTTTGCCCGCGCGCTCTACGGCCCGGAAGCGGACACGGACCTGAGCCGAGGCGCAAGCATACCGCCGGCGCCGACGGCGGATGCATTGCGCTGTGGAACGCGACAAGGGGCGTAGCCTGGCTTTGGCTTGTAGCGGACACGCCTCTCGGTGGCCGAGCCGTATTGATCTTCCGCGCGGCATCGGCGGATTTCTCCCGTTCGACCGTCATCGATACGGTCTCCATCCAGGGCTGCAACACCAGGGGCCCCAACCCTGGTCGTCACGCATTCGCCGCCCGTCTCTCGCCGCCATGCCGATCACCCTCACGCAATTTCACGTTTCGCTGACTCCCACTGGATACGTCGTCCGCTTCGGTGCGCACCATACGATTTGGTGAGTAGCCAATTCACCAGGCTCGCCAGCTACGCATAAAGCACCCTGAAGCATCGCCTGCTAAATTACGACCGGCTTACGCTCTGACGAGGCTCAACGAGCCGCTCGAATCAGTACACGCGAACGCCATGCCGGTCACTTTTCGCATCGACACTGCACCCACATTAAAAACCGACCTGCCTCGAATTCTGCATACATTTATCGTGTATCACTCGAACAATCGAGCCGCGACGGTCTATAGAAGTCATCCCCGGGAAAATACCTAATCGGGCCATTCATGATGGTCTGACGGTGAAAATCCTCATGTCAAAAAATTAATTTCCCCTTTAAAAACAATATCAAATAGATGCATATCGCTTTTCTGGAGAAATCAGTTTTCTAGCCTGTCGATCTCCTATGCCCTCCAAAAAATGTATCCACTTCAAAGTTTCTGTTGACATGTTGTTTTTGAAAAAGTGTACTTGCAACATGAAAAGTGCATCCATTTTTCACCCGCCGCACACGATGTCCACTGCCACTCGTCGAAGTTGGCAGGACACGCCGCAGAAGCTATTTGAAAGCGTTCAATTCCCCAATGTCTCGGAGTACACATGGAAACAGGCAACCTCACTGCGCGATTCGATGCTGAAGCTCAACCAAGGACAGATTCACCGCCGAAATACCGCTGGGCGATACTGTTTGCCGCCTGGATGGCGTTCATGCTCAGTTATGTAGACCGCGTCGCGTGGAGCAGCGTTGCGGCCTCGGTGGGCCAGAGCCTCGGGCTCTCGGTCGGGATGCTGGGAGCATTCGTGACCGCGTTTTATGTGGGGTACGTCGTTGCGAACGTAGCAGGAGGTTTGCTGACGGATACCATCGGGGCAAGACGCACCCTCACTTTTGCACTTCTGCCGCTTGGACTATCGACCTTTGCTTTCGGTTACGCCAATTCGCTCATGACAGGCATTGCACTGCAGATCGTGATGGGCGTGACCGCCGGCGCGGACTATGCCGCGGGAATGAAGATCATCGCCAGTTGGTTCGACCGCGAGCGCGGCCTCGCAATGGGTATCTACGGCACGGCAACGTCTCTTGCCGTTGTAGTGAGCAACGCGACCGTTCCTACGATTACGAAGAACTTCGGATGGTCCAGCGCGTTTCATCTGCTGGGTATCGTGACCTTCGTCTGGGGTCTCGTTTGCTTCGCAATGCTTCGCGATAGTCCGACGAAAACGAAGACGCCGTCGATCACACGAAGCGAAGTGCGCGAACTGCTGATGAATCGAAATCTCATCCTGGTCGCCCTTGCCGGCTTCGCGGGATTCTGGGCGACCGTCGGATTCGGCGCCTGGGGGAACGCATTGATGACCAAGCAGTACGGCCTTTCGCCCATTACGTCGGGAGCGATCCTGGCAGCGTTCGGTATTGGCGCGATGATCTCGAAGCCGCTGCTCGGCTGGTTCAGAGACTTCCTCGGGCACGGTTCCGGCAAGTATCTGCCCATCGTCTGTCTCCTCTGCTTCTCCGCGCTTCTGGTCGTGTTTGGCCGCTGCACGACGGAAACCATGTTCTACCTCGTTGCGCCGATTCTCGGAGCAGCCGCCTTCGGTTATACGCCGCTGCTCTATGTGCTTCTCACCGAGGCATCCGGTACGAAGGCCGCGGGCGCCGCATCTGGCCTCACCAATGCCGTGTGGCAACTCGGCAGCGTAATCGCGCCAATGGCAGTCGGTGCCGTGTACGGAAGTACCCACTCGTTCTCCCTTGCCATCGACACGCTCGCAGCCGGCCCGCTTTGTGGAGCGATCATTCTTTGTTTCTTGCGCCACAAGCCTGCCACCGCCTGACGAAAAGCGGCGGCGCACGCCTTCACGCACTGAGCTGATTTCGCGCTTCTCGCTCCCCGATTGGAAAGAGTAACGCCCGTATAAATTAAACAAGAACACACTTTTCCATTAGTAGAACTACTCATAATATATTTGGAGATTGTCATGAAGAAATGGATTCTGGCCTGCAGCCTGGTACCCTGCTGCGCCAGCCTTCCTGCATGGTCGCAAAGTTCTGTCACGCTCTATGGCCGAGCCGATGTATCGCTCCAGACGGGGAATGCCGCCGGTAGCAGTGCAACCCGACTCGATAGCAGCAATGTGGCTCCATCGGTTTGGGGAATGTTGGGTTCTGAAGACCTCGGGGGCGGCTACAAGGCCCTGTTCAAGCTCGAAAATGGCTTCAATCCCACCACGGGATCCATTGCGGGTTCGGGGAATCTTTTCGGTCGCGAAGCGTGGGTCGGCTTGAACGGACCCTTTGGTCAAATCCAGTTCGGATTGAATTACACGCCTTTCTTTACGACCTTGATCACGTTTGCTCAGGGTCCCCTCTCCACCTTCGGCTGGGGCAATGCATCGAACAACTACTTCTTTGTCGGGACGACGCGAAACAGCAATGCCATACGGTACAACTCGCCGACATTTGCCGGACTGACGTTGCGCGCCAGCTATTCCAACGGTTCGAATGGCGATCCGACGCTTCCCGCGTCGCTGGGTAGAACGGTTTCCGTAGGTCTGGCTTATCGTCTTGGCCAGTTCTCCGCCGACTTGAACTACCTTCAACAAAGTGCAGCCACGACGACTCCCGTGACCGCGGGTACGACGACCATCCAGGGCAATTATGTGATGGCAGCGATGATGTACGACTTTGACTGGATTCAACCCTCCATCATCTTCCAGACTCATCGCGGTGGTCAGAACGTGGCCGGTGCCAGTACGGCGACATTCCAGAACCCGAATAACAACTTCTATGATTTGTCCGTGCTGATCCGCCATATTGGTCCTGGCGTGTTCCTGCTCGACTTCGGTCAATACAAGCGACTCGGCGATAGTTCCGGGGACTCCACCACCTACGCGATTCGCTACGACTACTCCCTGTCGAAAAGAACCGGCGTCTATGTCGGCGCAGGACATGTCCGCAATGGCAGCAGCGCGACATTCTCGATGGCGGGCGCACAAGGAGCGGGACTGCCCACCAAACCCGGCGGTAGCGTCACGTCCTTTGTACTAGGTATGATCACGCGCTTCTGAAGCAGCGTTCGGCAGTCGTGCCGTTGGCGGGTTCGAATCCGAAAATTCGAACCCGCTTTTTTCTGGAGAAAGAAAAATGGCCCAATCCTGGGCCATTGTTCCTGCGTCATATTTTCCAGACCTAAACCGCAACTTACAGTGCGGAACTGACCACGCCTTTACCCGCGAAGAACGCATCGAGATTGTCTTCTGCGCGTTGCATCATCGCGGCGCGAGTCTCGACCGTATTGCTCGCCACATGGGGAGTCAGCACGACATTCTCGAGGCTTGCCAGTTCGGCGGACACGCCCGGCTCCTGCTCGAACACGTCGAGACCCGCGCCTGCAATGCGCGCGTCGCGAAGGTATTCGATGAGTACCTTTTCGTCGACCACCGAGCCACGCGAAACGTTGATCAAATAACCCTTCGGCCCGAGCGCATTCAGCACGTCAGTCGATACGAGCTTATTCGTCGCGGCGCCGCCAGCACTTGCCAGCACGAGAAAGTCCGCCCACTCAGCCAGTTCGACGGGTGTCGAAGCGTATTGAAATTGGCTTCCTTCGACCGGGCGGCGATTGTGATAGCGAACCTCCATGTCGAAGCCGAGCGCCCGGCGCGCGATCACCGAACCAATGCGCCCCATGCCAATGATACCGAGGCGTTTTCCCGAAACACGCGTGGTCATGGGGAAACCGCCCTTATACCAGTCACCACGACGCACAAACGCATCGGCTTTCGTGATGCCGCGAGCGACGTCCAACAGCAGTGCGAATGCAATATCTGCCACGCAATCGTTGAGTACTTCCGGCGTATAACCGACGGCGATATCGCGCTTGCGCAGCAATTCCAGGTCCAGTCCATCCAGACCCACTCCGAGACTCGACACGACCTTGAGATTCGGGAGTGCATCCAGAAGCGGGGCGCGCGCCCCGAATTTCGGATTGGTTGCGAGAGCCTCGATACCTTCGCCTTCAGCCTTGAGGAAACTCTCCTGCTCCTGCGCCGCCGCGGGGAGAATGCGAGCGTCGTACTTTTTCTCCAGACGCGCCTGAAGCGCCGGAAGCAATGCACCTTGGGGAATCAGCAATCGATGTGCCATAGCGAAGACCTCTGGTTGGTTAAAGAAAGACGATCTAAATGTACCCACATTCCTCTCTCAGTGTTAGCATACTACCTAATCAGAACGTATGCACCTATCGATTGCGTAATGACGATGTAGTCCGGATTCCGGAGCAGTTGCGATCCGCGGCTACGCCATACCGGAACAGCGCATTTACTTTGGAGGATGATCAGTCATGACGGGCAGACTTAAGGCTTTCCTTACATACACGGACTATGAGCTTGCGAGCTACTACAGCGCGGCCGGACTTGAAAAACTCAGAAGCGTTGTCGACGTCGTCATGAACGACACGGGCCGCGTGCTTCAAGGGATAGAACTCGCCGAAGCGGCGCAAGGCTGCCAGATCATCCTCGCTCACCGCTCGTCACATGGTTTGTCGGAGACGTTCAAAGCATCGCCGGACCTGATCGCTTTCTGCCGGGCCGCGGTCGATATCAGCACGGTCGATATTCCCGCCGCAAGCGAGCGCGGCATTCTCGTGACCCGAGCCAGCGCCGGGTTTGGTACGGCGGTATCCGAGTTGGCACTCGCGATGATCTTCGATCTTGCGCGTGGCGTATCCCGTGCGCGGCATGCCTATGCGCTCGGAGAAGAACCCGCGCTTGCCAAAGGTCTGCAAGTCAGTACATCGACCATCGGAATCGTGGGGTTCGGCGTCATCGGTGCTCGCCTCGCCGCGCTCGCAAGCCAACTCGGCATGACCGTAAAAGTGTCCGATCCATTCGCGGACCCGACGAAGCTCGGCAATATGGCCGCAAGTTTCGACGAAGTGCTGTCCACTTCCGACTTCGTCGTATGTCTAGCCGCCGCAACGCCACAAACCGAGAATCTGTTTAACGCATCGGCCTTTGATCGTATGAAGCAAGGGGCGAGCTTCCTCAATCTCTCTCGCGGCCAGCTCGTCGACGAAGATGCGCTCGAAGCGGCGTTGGATCGGGGTCATTTGCGCGGCGCAGGTCTCGACGTCGGTCGCGCCGCCGACCAGAAGCCATCGTCGCGTTTTATCGGGCGTCCGGACGTGATCGCAATGCCGCACGTTGGCGGCATGACCGCCGAAGCGCGCGAACACCAAACGATGGATACGGTTCGACAGATCTCCGCGCTGGCCGTAAGAGAGATTCCGCCCGGCTCGGTCAATCTGGAAAATGCCTACCGGCTCGAACGGATCGGCATCAACCCGAATGCCGCCATTCAGAAGAAGGAATCGTGATGACCCATCTTCCGACATGGACCGCGGGAGATGAGCCGGCCACGCTGTCAGTGCCGCCTTTGAGCGTCGATTGTCATCATCATATCTACGACAATCGCTTCCCTTACGACCCGGAAACGAGCTTGCGCCCCGCGGATGCAACAGTCGCTCAATATCGAATCCTGCAGAAGCGACTCGGAATTTTCCGCAGCGTCGTCGTGCAGCCGTCCAGCTATGGCACGGACAACCGCTGTCTGGTCGACGCACTGAAACAGTTCGGCGACAACGCTCGCGGTGTGGCGGTTGTCGATTCCCGAACGCCCGACGCGGACATTCGTGCAATGCACGACGCCGGCGTTCGCGGCATTCGATTCAATCTTTCGCGGCCCGCTGGCGCCAACATCGATCAGCTCGAAGCGCTTGCTCGCCGTATCGAACCCCTAGGTTGGCACGTTCAGGTACACACGCTCGGCGCCGCGTACGTTCAGCTCGAAAAATATCTCGCGGCTCTCCCGGTGCCTGTCGTGATCGACCATCTCGGCCGCGTCCCTCAACCGGCCGGCCTATCCCACGAAGTATTCGCGGTATTGCGCCGGCTCGTCGACAAAGGCAAGACGTGGATGAAGCTCTCCGGCGCCTATCACGATAGCCTCGATGGTGCGCCCTCTTATGCGGATACCGGCCGCATGGTGACCGAATGGCTGACGTCCGCTCCCGAGCGCGTCGTTTGGGGAACGGATTGGCCCCATCCCGCTGCCATGGTCGGCGAAAAACCAATGCCGAACGATGCCCGCCTGCTCGATCTTCTCGGCGAATGGGCGCCGAACAGTGCATTGATCCGAAAAGTTCTGGTCGACAACCCGATCGCGCTGTATGGCTTTTCAAGCGGTTCACAGGAGCGGTAAGCATGTCCTATATCGTCGTGTCGAAACACGAAACCTGGGCTCATCTGCGTATCGACCGCGCGGAGAAGCGCAATGCGATGAACCAGTCCGCGCGTCTTGACCTGTTAGCCGCGCTGGAAACGCTTGCGGGACACGTCAACGCGGTCGTCATCACCGGCTCGGATCAGTGGTTCTGCTGCGGCGCGGACATCAAGGAGCGCGCACAATTTCTCGCCGAAGGCCGGCAGGACACCGCCGGTCAGGAAGGCATCGATCTGGCCATGGCGATCCGCGAATTTCCCGGCGTGGTGATCGCGGCAGTCAACGGGCTTGCGCTCGGTTACGGCGTCAATCTCGTGAACGCTTGCGATCTGGCCGTCGGCAGCGAACATGCCCGATTCGGGCTGCCCGAACTGAAATCCGCGGCGTTTGCGAGCATGTCGGCAGCCACCAGTCATTTGTCCGGACTCAACCGGAAGCGTCTCGGATGGATGCTTTTCAACACGGAACCGGTCGACGCCGAGCTTGCCCTTTCATGGGGGCTGCTCAATGAAGTGGTTCCCGCCGGGAACCTCGATTCGCGCGTGCGAGAGTTGGCCGGCAAGATCGGCCAATTCGATCGCCAGGTCCTGAACGAGACCAAGTATGCGCTTGCAAAACTCCCTGAATTTACGACGGATTGGCGTGCCGCGCTGAATTACGGACAGGACGTCGCGGCACGCATCAAGAGCCGCATCGCTACTCCGTAAAACGTCAGTCAATTGACTTCGAAAGCGCCCGGTCGAGAAGTCGCCGCTGAATTCGCGCAGCATTGGACTCCTGATAATCTGCAGAGAATATTCATCATGTCATTTCCTCTTAAAGGCTTTCGCGTACTCGATCTGACCAACGTGCTGTCAGGTCCCTTCTGCTGCCATCAGTTGGCGCACTTCGGCGCGGAAGTCATCAAGGTAGAAAATCCGAAAGGCGGCGATCTTGCCCGTCAACTCGGCGCCGATCCCGAACTCGTCAAGCGAGGCATGGGCATCTCCTATCTCGCCCAGAATGCCGGCAAGCGCTCGGTCACGATCGACTTCAAGCACCCTGAGGGAAAGGAGATCTTCCGCACGCTCGTCAAAAGCGCCCATGTCGTGGTCGAGAACTTTCGTCCGGGCGTAATGGACCGGTTGGGCATCGGCTATAAGGATCTTCTCGAAGTCAATCCGCGTCTGGTTTACTGCGCGATCACCGGGTTTGGGCAGGACGGTCCTCTCGCGGCGCGTCCGGCTTACGACCAGATCATCCAGGGTATGTCGGGCGTGATGAGCATCACCGGGGCGCCCGACACGGCACCTTACCGGGTCGGCTATCCCGTTGCCGACACGGTCGGCGGTCTGACCGCGGCATTTGCGGTGGCGGCCGCGCTGGCACAACCCGATCGAACGGGCGGTACGTACCTGGATGTCTCCATGCTGGCGTCGACCATGGTCTCGATGGGTTGGGCCATGTCGAACATGCTCATTGCAAAAAAAGAACCCGCGCCGATGGGCAACGAGAACATTACGGCCAGCCCGTCGGGTGCCTTCAAGACCGGTAGCGGCCTGCTGAATATCTCCGCCAACAAGCAGGAACAGTTCGAAGCGCTTTGCAGGACCGTAGGACGTCCGGACCTCTATACGGACGAGCGTTTCCATGAACGTCATGCCCGCCTGAAGAACCGCTACGAACTTCGTGATGAACTGGAACAGGCCCTCGCCGCCCGCGGAGCGGATGAGTGGTGCGATCTGCTCAACGACGTCGACGTTCCGTCCGGGCCCGTCTACCTGGTGTCGCAGGCGCTTGCCCAACCGCAGATTGCGGAACGCGGCATGGTCGGCGAATTCAGGAACGTGCCCGGCGTCGATCGTGACCTGCATCTGGTGCGGACCGGCGTGAAGATCGACGGGAACGATCCCTCGGTCGATTTTCCGCCGCGAACCCTGGGCGCCGACACCGTTGACATCCTGCACGAACTCGGTTTGGATGATGATCGCATCGAACGGCTCAGAACAGCGAAAGCCATCTGAAGCGTGAATGACGACTGCAAAAAACTGGAGATATCGAAATGACTCAAAGCGCGAATCTTGACTGGCCCGCCGGCTACCGTATCAATCCCCGTGTGCCGTCGGTCGGCAAGGACATCATCGAAGCATTCAAGGCACTTCCCACCGCGGCCATTGGCGACGCCATGAGCAGAAACGTGGGGACGTACGGGCTGCGGCAATACCATAGCGGCCTCGACGTGAGCATGTGCGGTCCGGCGGTCACCGTCCGTGTGAGGCCCGGCGACAATCTCATGATCCATAAGGCGTTGATGCTCGTGGAACGTGGCGACGTGCTGGTCATCGACGGCGGCGCCGACATCACTCAGGCGCTCGTCGGCGGCCTGATGCGAACCACCTGCATCGCGAAGGGTCTCGCGGGTCTCGTCATCGACGGTGCCGTTCGCGATCTCGTCGAGTGGGCCGAAGAAGGCATGCCTTGCTATGCGCGCGGCCACACGAGTCGCGGACCGAGCAAAGACGGTCCCGGAGAAATCAATATTCCCGTGGTCTGCGGCGGCCTGGCCGTTCTTCCTGGCGATATCGTCGTGGGCGATGCGGACGGCGTCGTTGCGGTGCCGGCCAACGACGCCGAGCGCATTCTGCGCAAGACGCTCGAGCATCTGAAACGCGAGGACGCCATACGGGAATCGAATCGCACGGGAACGTCCGACCCGGAACGCTTCGACGCGGTTCTGAGAGCAAAAGGCCTGCCCATTTGAGTCGATTCGAGGCATCCCTTTCCGACTGACTCCTCCTACTCCGGAACATGAAGATCTCTTCGATTCAATGCTATACCGTTGATCCCGGCTTCCGCAGCCGGACCTGGATTTTCGTCAAGGTATCGACCGATGCCGGCATCCACGGCTGGGGCGAGGCGTATACGTTACGCGGACGCGATCGGGCAATCGTCGCCCAGATCGATGAACTCGGCACGGCATGCCTCGGCCGCAGTCCATTCAACATCAAGCATTTCACTCAAATCGTCCAGGACGATTTCGCTCAGCGGCGTAGCTCGTTCGAACTCTATTGCGCGCAGAGCGCCATCGAGCAGGCGATGTGGGATATCGTCGGCAAAGCCTGCGGGCAGCCGGTTTATAACCTGCTCGGCGGCAAATGCCGCGAGAAGATTCGCGTCTATGCGAACGGCTGGAGCGATCACTGCAAGACGCCCGAAGAGTATGGCGAGGCGGCCGCGGCAGTCGTCGAGAAGGGCTTCACCGCCATCAAGCTGTCGCCGCTACCGGGCACCTGGAGAACGTACGTACCGCGGGAGCATGAACATCACGTCGTTTCCGTGATTCGCGCGGTTCGAGACGCGGTCGGCCCCAAGGTCGATATCCTGCTCGACATGCTCAGACGCCTCAACGCGGGATCGGCAAGCCGTCTCGGGCGTCAGTTGGAACCGTTCGATCTGTACTGGTACGAAGAACCGTGTTGGGCCGAGAACGTCGACGCACTCGCGGAAGTTCGCAGCAAGGTCGGCATTCCGGTCGTGACGGGCGAAACGCTCTACGGCAAAGCCGCATTCCAGCCGGTGCTCGAGCGTCGGGCCGCCGATATTCTGAATCCGGACATCTGCAACGTCGGCGGCATTCTCGAGCTGAAGGAAATCGCAGCGATGGCGGAACCCCACTATGTCGCCATCTCGCCTCACAACTTCAATTCGACCACGATCGCGCTCAATGCGACCGTGCATGCCGCAGCAGTCATGCCGAACTTTACGTTGACCGAGTACTATCTGCCGTTCGCCGATTTTGCAACGAAGATTTGCCCGGCTCAGTTGATTCCCGAAAACGGCTTCATCGCACTGCCGGATGCCCCGGGGCTGGGACTCGATCTGGATGAATCGCTTCTGCGGCAGTATGCGGGTTTTGCCGGCATTGCGCCGGCTCTGGCCAGTCCGGAAATCGAGCGCTAAATCAAACGATAACGTGCGGCCGGCGAGAGCTTTATTCCTGTACGACGCTCTCGTCCGCTGGAAACTCCGGCATGATCAACGGTGCACGCGCCCGATCCTCTAACGAGGTCGTCAATATCTTGAGCAGCTTGATGAACTGCTTCTGCTGAGTTTCCGTAAAACAATCCATGAGCGACGCCGAAGCATGCTCGGTGGGAGCCTGGGCTTCTTCGAGTAAGGCAACGCCCTTTTTGGTCAGCGCCAGCGCGATTCGACGCCCCCGGCCGGTGCCAGTATCCCGGGTCATCAATCCTCTTTCGACGAGACCGCGCAGCACGTACATCACCGTGACCTTGTCGAATCCAAGACACCTGGACAGGCGGGCCTGATCGATGCCCGGCGTGGCCGCGAGTACCGACAAAACCGCAAACTGAGCGGGAGTTAACGACAACTCCCGACACTCCTGCTCAAAAACGCCCGACGATATCTGGTAGGCACGTCGCAGGAGAAAACCAGGACGGTCATACATTTTGATAAGACGTGATTTAGGGTCTTTGTACATGTGGCTCAGGTCGTGAAACGTCGGAATTCGCTGAACCGGCGCTGGGGGACATCACCCGCCGGGCCTATCGATCAGACAATGTCGCGTATTTTCGCACATGATTCCAGGCGTACCGATCGCGGGCTCACACTCCTTCCATGCCGTTCGCGCTGCCGCGAACGAGACTTCACTGGCGACATAAACCAACGAAGAAGGACAGCCCCGCAGCTGCCCCTGTTCGGAAACGCAAGACGGGATACCGTCGCTTCAGCCTCGACGGCACGCACGCTCAGAGAATAAACGTCAGATTGCCCTGCCACGTATCGCGATTGATGAGAAGGACCTTCTTTTCAGCAATCCGAAGTTCGCCGTTCACTTCGCGCAGAACATAATCCACCTGCGAGACGACAGGCACGATATCGCCAATGCCTTTCTGCCCGAAGTCGCCTCTGCGCATCTCGTAGACGATCTGGCTCGACGACACCTTGTACAGTTCTTCGCGGTTCTCCACCATGACGTTGCTGATGAAGTGGACCGTGCGGGAACGCGGCGATTGCGCGGGAAAGTCCGTATGCAGGATGTGATAGACCCGCTCCTCGCGACGCAACGTCGGGTCGTAAATAATCGCACTCTGCGACTGGATCGGGGCATTCTCGACAATGGGAATCCAGTACAGCCCGTCTTCGGTGAACAGCGTCAGCCATTCATCCAGCTTCAGATCGTCCAGCAGGCGAGCTTCCCGATACAGGAACTGCTCGACCCTGCCGCGCACGCTCGCCTCTTCTTGCAGGCTAATGGTTTCGGAAAAGAACACGACACAAGTCTCCAGGTTGGCATTTCAATTCGATGTTGAGCCGGGCGGCTACTTGCCGGTCATCAACTTGTCCCACTCGCGCCACAAAGCGCGTTGCGGAGCCTCGCTCGTTGTCAGGCCCTTGAAGTCGCCGTCGCCAGTCGGCTTGTCGGTCTCGACGCCGCGCTCGAGAATGAGCCATTCGACAGCGCTGCCCGCGAGACCTTGCTGGTTGCGCGCGAAAATTTCCACGTCGTCGGCCTGCCCGTGACCCGCCGGGCCGTAGAAGCGCTCCTGGCTACGCAGCATGCCTTCGTTGTAGCCGGCCGGCGCGCCCTTGAGTTCGTAGGGATAGATGGTCACTTCGGTGAGGTCCGGCGCAATCGGTCGCCAGACTCGCACCTGATTGTGAATCAGTCCGAGATTCGGGAAGATCGATGCCGACAACTTGCCGGTCATCGAAGCGAGCGTTTGCGCGCCATGCCGGTCGACGATGCCCTGGAAATAGTCGCCATACTCGCCGTTCAGATACGAGTCGATCTCTCCGGACGGCGTCTCGACCAGTCCATGACCGTTCTCGCAATCCCACGTCACGCCGGAGAACCGCACCTCGCGCATTTTCTTGGCCGAGCCGCCTTTATGCACATCGAAGTCCCCGGTCGTCTGACCGTACTTCGCCTGAAGCTGAACGAACGCCTTATGCGTATGCATGAAGTGGTATTCGTCGACGATGTTCTCGGCCTGGAACTTCCAGTTGCCCTGATAGCGGCTCACATACGGACGCGAAACGAAGTCGATCTCGCCAACCGGCGACATGTCGAGCTTGCGGTCGATGACGCCCTTGGCGCGGCCCAGGTACTCTTCGAGCGGTTGAACGTCCGGATTGAAGCTCGCGAAAATGAAACCGCGATAGGTCTCGACACGCAGACGCATCAGCCCCTCGGGAGCAGCAAAGTCATCCGAGTACCCACCCGCCTCGCGCCGTTCGGACATGGCAAGCAGCTTGCCGTCCAAACCGTAGACCCAACCGTGGTACGGACAGTTGAATTCCGTTCCGTGACCGTGGCTATCACGGCAGATCACCGCGCCGCGATGCACGCATCGATTGACGAGAACATGCACCTTGTTCTCGGCGTCGCGGCTGACGATCACCGGCTGCATGCCGATATAACTGGTTTGATAGTCGCCGGCATTCGGAATCTGGCACTCGTGTGCCACGAAGACCCAGGTCTTCTTGAAGATTTTCTCCATCTCGGCGGCAAAGACCGACGGATCGGTATAAGCACGCGTATGAATGCGGAACGTCCTGGGTGCCCGCTTGACGAGGCCGTGGGTATCGGCAGCAGATTCGCTTTGGGCAAACCAGATCTTTTCACTGACACACTGAGTTTCAGACACGATCGATCACTCCTTCGTTTGCGTTGGACGCAAGTGTTTAGTCCATGAAGCGGCCGCCCGAGAGATTGAGCGTCTCTCCGGTGACATAACCCGCGTCTTTGGAAGCGAGAAACAGAACAGCGTGCGCGGCCTCTTCGGAGCGCCCCGGGCGGCCGACCGGAATGCCCTTGACCACTTCGACGCCATCCGGCATGGAGGCGACCTGCACGTCGAACAGCGCGGTCGCCAGCGTGTTGACCGTTACCCCGGTCGGGGCAAGCTCGGCAGCCAGCGTGCGCGAGAAGGTGACGAGGCCGCCTTTGGCCGCCGCGAACGGCGCAACGTGCTTATGCACACCGGTCTTTCCGGACATCGAGATGAAGGACATGATCCGGCCGAATCCGCGTGGCACCATGCGCCTCGCGCCTTCCTGCATGCACAGAATCGGCCCGATCAGTTCCTGCTCGACGACCGCCCGATATTCATCCGGCGTGAAATCCAGCGCATTGCCCGAGGCAATCGGCGGAGCGACGTTGACCAGAATCTCGACCGGACCGTGCTCTTTCTCGCATCGATCGAAGAATTGACGGATCGATGCCACATCGCTCGTGTCGACATCGAATTGCACGGTGCCGGACAAGGGCGTTTTCTCTCCGCCCCGACTCGGCGTTCCTACCGCGACCCGCGCACCCTGTTCGACAAACGCGCGGACGACGGCCGGCCCGGTGCCCGCATGGGCGCCGATGATTGCAACGGAGGTTCGTTCGAATTCCATAACATTCCTTTCTTGATCCATACGGTGAGCCGTAGTCGAAGCCATTCGCGATTACCCGTCAATCAGAATGGATTCGCCTTCGACCTTGATCGGGAAAACTCGCAATGGCTTCTGTACCGGGCCCGAAACCGCCTCACCCGTGGAGATCCGGAAAACGCCGCCATGCAGAGGACATTCGACGCAATCGCCATCGATATACCCGTCTGACAGATGCGCATGAGCATGCGTACAGACGTCATGCGTTGCGAAGAACGTGCCGCCCACGTTGTAGATGGCAATGGGCTCCCCGGAGACACACACCTGGAGTGCCTCGCCTTCCTCTACATCTGATTTCTTTGCGACTTCTTGCCAGCTCATCGGGTTTTCCTCTCATCAGGCCGCAACGGCCGCCGTCGAAGCGGCCAGTAGTTCTTTCAGGGACAGGCCGGTATCGCCGAGCTTCTCCGCGGGTAACGGCCATCCGGTTTGCAGAAGCTTCTTGACCAATGGACGCTCCCTGCCTGTCGAAATAAGCTCCGCGCCAATCAGGTCGCGTCCGCGAAAATGAAAAATCGTGCCTTTCTCACCGTCGTCGCTCATCCGCCTGACCGAGCTTTCCGAATCGCAAACGCAACCGAGAATCTGCAGATTGAGTCCGTACTGGTCACTCCAGAACCACGGTGGCGGTTCCTCTTCGCCTTCGGCGGCATCCGTGCCGACAAAGCTGGCCACAATCGAGAGTCCTGCAATCCGGGCCTGGTTCTCCGCACTCTCCCAGGATTCCAGGCGCATGTCCTTTCCGAACCAAGGATGAACGCGCGTGGCGACATCCCCCGCTGCCCATACGATCCCGGATGAGCTCCGGCAGTTTTTATCCACGCTGATTCCGTTCGTACACCTGATCCCGGCCGCGTCCGCCAGCTCTGAATTGGGCAACGCCCCGACACCGGCGACGATGACATCCGCCACGACCGAAGTGCCGTCGCTCAGCATCAACTCGGTTTCGGTCGCGCCCTGTCGTCCCGAAACGATCGTTACGCCGAACCTGAACTTCACGCCGTTATCCGCGTGCAGGCGTTGCAAGTGCGTCGATACGTGCGGACTGACGGCTCGCTCGATGAGCCGTGGCCGCGCTTCGATGACCGTCACCGCGCAACCCCGGCGAATCGCACCCGCGGCAATCTCCAGCCCGATGAATCCGCCGCCGATCAGCACAACCCTGTTGCGGCCATCGAGCAACGGCTTCAGGCGCTTCGCGTCTTCAATATTCCTAAGCGACAGAATGCGCTCGGGCGCCACACCCGGAATGGAAACAGTCCGGGCACGCGAGCCTGTCGCGATCAGAATGCGATCGGACTTGATCCGCAACCCGTTCCCGAGGTCGACAGCACCGGACCCGGGATCGATCGCCTCGACACGCTTGCCAAGCTCGATATCCACTTCATGGTCGCCGTAGAAACTGTCGTCCAGTACGTAAGGCGCTTTGAAGCCGGTCTCGCCAAAGAGCGCTTCTTTCGACAGCGGCGGGCGTTCGTAAGGTAAATGGGTCTCCTCGCCGATTAACGTAATGCCACCGTCGAACCCCGCATGGCGCATCGTCGAGATACATCGGGCAGCAGCCTGTCCAGCTCCAATTACAGTTACACGCACGTCCCGCCGCATGGTTTTGCCCTCTTACGCCACTTCCGCCGTCTTCAGGCTTTCCGGATTCGGATGAACCAGCAGCCCGACCAGGTCCTTGACGTTCGGATGGGTATCGAAGCTCCAGATTGCATGCAGCACGTTCTGCGAATGTGCGTGACCGAAGATCGGGTCCACGTTCTCGTAGAACTTCGCTTCCATGTCTTCGCGGGTCAGCGGCTGCAGCGGGTGGCCCGGATGCGGCCGGGCGTCGCCCTTATGCACCTTGCCGCTCGCATCCGTCACTTCGACGCGCGTGATGAAGCCGCCTGCCGAGCCCAAGCAAAGCGCGGGATCGACCTCGACTTTGACCTTCTCGTTGAGGAACGTCTGCCGCGCCGGATCGATAACGCGTTCGACGTCGAAGCTTTCCAGCTTGATCTGGCCTTCGAGCAGCGCGGCAGTCACGATATACGGCAGCGAATGGTCGGCCGTCTCGCGCGAGAACGGATGCCACGGGTCCGAACGGCGGCGGACCAGATGGTCATAGACCATTTCGTCGGTGTACACGGTCACGCTTTGCGCCGAAGCCATGTCCTCGATCTTGCCCGCGAGGCTGATGGCCGACTGAATGGCGCTCTGGCCGCGCGAACCCACCGGCCAGCGCTTGTAGCGCACTTCGGTGACACGCTTGAGCGGCTTCGACGGATCGAGCCGATCGAACAGGCGTTGAATCACATCGTCCGGCGTCCTGATCTTCGCCAGCAAACCGCTGCGGCCCTCGAACGGGCGCACCACGCCCTCGACACCGACTTCCGCGAGCAGAACCGAATAGACCGCATGGCGGATCGCGTCGCTGCCGTTGAAACGCTTCCACATGGTCAGATCGCCGCGAGCATTCAGTTCGTGCGATTCCGATTCGTCGCTCACGTAGTTCGATACGACCGCAATCGCGATGGCCTCGCGCGCAGCCGCTTCCGAAAGACCGACGAGGCGGGAGAACGCGCAGACCGCGGCAATCGTCACCAGCATCGGATAGTCCCAGCCGTTCGAATCGATGTCGAACGTATCGAACAGGCTGATACAGACGTCGTACCCGACCGCCAGCGCCGTCAGAACCTGCTTGCCGGTATGGCCGCGCGATTCGGCGAGCGCCAGCAGACCGGGAATGATGTCGCTCGGATGCCCGGCAGCCTTGCCGAAATAGAAGTCGTTGTAGTCGTATCCGCGCAGCGGAACGCCGTTGACCAGCGTCGCGGCTTCGACGTTGGTGCGCTGACCGCTGCCCCAGATGGTGACGCCTTGCGGAACATCGAACAGCGCCGCGTACTTGCGGGCGCGCTGCGCCGGGGGATGAGGCAGGGCGCCGAGCGAGACTGCCAGCGCGTCGACGAGCGCCGACTTCGCCGCCTGGGTCGACTCCGCATCGAGGTCGCCCGACACCTGGGTCGCAAATTTAGCGAAAGCGGTAAGCAGTCGATCTTCCTTCATGGTATTGCCAGCCATAAGTTGCTCCATGTGAGTTAGTGCACTACCTTTATTAAGGTAGCATGCTAACAACTATGGCGATAAAAGCAAGTGCTCGAAATTGATTTTTTGCGGTGTGGGGCATGCGAAGTGCCGTGCGGTTCCTCGGCAACAGATACCTGAAAAATGCGGGGATTCAGGGCTGCGGGACCGCCAGCAAGGGCTGATGCGAGGTTGAAGCGGAGGGAGAGGAGGTCACGGCGCCCGCGCCTGCCTGGCGTAAACACCTATCTGTCGACTGGCGGGATGTAAGGGGAATGGCGGGTTCGGGTGGAAAGGATGGCGGTTTGGCGCGCCGCCGAACGTTGGTCAAGAATCGGGGTTGACGGAAAAAGCGGCGGGGATTTCAATCACTGCTTTTACGCTGACTTTCCCGCTCGCGTAAGCGTTGGCTATCCCACACACCAAGCTCTATTGCATGCTGAAGCATCGCAATGGTCAGAGTTTGCTTCTCATACAGGCGATCGCCCAGGATTTTCTTGCGGATCCACCTGTCAAGAAAAGGAATCGGGAACCCCGATGCCTCAATTTCAAAGTACCGGTGAAAATCATAGTCGCCGCGCGCGACGTGGAATTGCTCAAAAAAATCTTCCATTAATTGATTGGCATCGTCACCCGTTATGCCGAAATCATCTTCTATGACGCTTGAAGAGAAGATTTTTTTACCATCGGGGATGCCAACTTCTTTGTGAAAGAATTGCTCCAGCTCAACCGAAGCTTCCCGCTGTCGCGTCATTTATCCGATCCTCTTCGTTGACAATCTGGTTGTAGCGCATCACGGAAAGAATGACTATTTTCACCACATCGTAGACTGCGAGTGTTGCACCGAGCCATGGAATCCAGCGCCCAATGAACGCTCCCAAATTTCTTGTCATCGAGAATTGGAATCGCCGAACCGATCTCGATGTAAGCGTAGGCAGGATAGCCTTTTCAAAATTGACATCAACAAGGACCCGGAGAACAAGCGATGCAATTGATGTTCCGGCCGTTGCTCCCCCAGGTTTCGAGCGGGTTGGAATCCACGGACGGCCAAGCAGAATCATCGTTACGGCCGTCACACCGCTATAGTCCTTTAATTCAAAATATTTGCAGGTTTCCTCGACCGTTATGCAGAGGAAAAGCGTTTGAGCATCTACGGATTTTCCACCATAGCTATAAGCGAGAGGTTTTTCCGTTAGAGCATCATTTATAAGGCGTTCGTAATCGTTCATTGTCGCTTCTAGTCCTTAACCCGGCATCAACTAACGCTGTTCCGTTTCACATCAATCAGCGCGGTCACAGCGCCTTGACTCACACCGATCGGGCTCTGCACTGCGTATTCCTTCTTCATTTGCACAAAAGACAGTGCCACATGTTCCAATGCCAATCCGGCTCCTGCTGCTAGCTCGACGCGCGTCACGATCACGTCAAACATCGTGATTTTCAAATATTCAAGAGGAATGTCACCTGCTTTACGCATGGTAAGCACGACGTTGGGAACATGCCTCCCCTGAAAACAGTAGCTCGCAAGATTCGGGCTTGCCGTGTCGATCATGTGAGTGAAGCTCAACGCGGAAGCACTGACCTTTGCCACGCTGCCAGAACAGGAGCGCGTTCTGGACTGCTGACTCGCGCTCCAGTTCCAGCCAAGCACTTCGATTTCGTCGCGATGTGTTAGATCCTGTGATTCGCCGTCAATGCCGTTGATCTTGATAAAAATATCGTGCGCCATTCGGAAACTCCAAAGCGATGAGGACGGTTCATGCTGTGCAGAGACTGCGTGCACACTCGGCTAGCCATGTCTCCCCAGTCATTCCAGAGCATTGCGAACAGTATTGATATCGGAGAACTCCGAAAAAACGATCACCCGTGGAAAAATTTCCAAGGAAATGGCATGAGACGTTGCCAAGAGTGATGGAAGCGTTGCAATCTCAACGAAGCAGCGTTTACTTTGTTTTTTTGTTTTTGCTTCAAGGAATAAGCGACGCGCTGCCGCTCAAAGGCACAATCGTGACGATCGACGAGACGGAATACCAGTCGGATGCAAATCGCGCATCGACGGCACGATTATCGAGGCTCAGGCCAATTACGCCCCGGCGATGAAGGAAAGCCTATCGGCGCTCTCGAAGCTGATGTGGAATGCTTTCTACGCCTATACGGCGCCGGCCCGCGCTCCATGCAGGCAAATCAAACGAACACTGCAAGGCTGTGCTGAATTATCCCAAAAGCCCGCCACACACGCGGGCACTCCCCTCGCCCCATCAATCCAAAACGCGATCCAAGCCCAGATCACGCCGCCGTAAAACGAATCACCCCATCCGCATCCTGCGTGCGCTTCAACTCCCCCGCACGCCACAGCAGATGCAAATGCGCGAGCGCCTCACCCATCGCGAACGTCATCTGATGAATATCGAGTTGGCGCTTGAACATCAGCGGCACGATGTCGGCGGCGCTGCGCGGTTTCTCCGCGCACGCTTCGCGCACCTCGGCGAGCCGCGCGTCGTGATGCTCGCGCAACTGGCGAATGCGCGTGCGCACGCCGCGAAACGGCTTGCCATGCGAAGGCAGCACGAGCGTCGCTTCCGGCATCGTCTCGTAGCGGCCGAGCGATTCCAGATACAGCTCCAGCGGCGAACCCTCTGGCTCGATATCGAACACCGACACGTTCGTCGAAATGCGCGGCAGCACCATGTCGCCGGAAATCAGCGTGCCGGTCTCTTCGCAATGCAGCGCGCAATGCTCGGGCGAGTGACCGAAGCCCGTCACGACACGCCACGTTCTGCCGCCGATCCTCACGTCCTCGGCTTCGCGCAGACGCCGGTATTGCCCCGGAATCGCCGGCACGAGGCTCGAGTAATAACTCTTGCGATTGCGCAGTTTGTCGAGCGATTCGTCGTCGTTCAGGCCATGCCGCGCGAAGTGCCGCGCCGCCGCCTCGCCGCCCGCGTTCGAACCGTCGCCGGTTGCCATCACGCGCGCCTGCATGTATTCGCCGAGCGTCATCCACAGTCGCGCGTCCCAGCGCTGTTTCTCGCCGCCGCCGCACACCCAGTGCGCGAGGCCGATATGGTCCGGGTGACAATGCGTGACGATCACGCGCAACACCGGCAGGCCGTCGAGCACCGACTCGAACACACGCTCCCAATTCGCCTTGATCGTGTCCGACGTGATGCCGCAATCGACCACGGTCCAGCCCTGTTGCCCGTCGATTTCATCGCGCAGCAGCCACAGGTTGATATGGTCGAGCGCGAACGGCAGCGGCATACGTAGCCACAGCACGCCCGGCGCGACTTCCATCGTGCTGCCCGCGTCGGGCAGCGTGTCGTTGAATGGGTATTGGAGTTGGTGTTCGAGTGCATTCATGGGGACTGTCTTCCTCCGGCGGCCGTCCGGCATGGCGAGGTGTGCGATGCCGCCCGGCGTGGTTGTGGTTGCGTTCCGTTCAGCTTGACGATAACGTAAACGTCGATTCTATCGTCCAATCCGGTTTTGTGCCCGGCCATCCGGCCACGAGATGTCCCGATGAACACGCAATACACGATCACCGAACTCGCACGGGAATTCGACGTCACGCCACGCGCGATCCGTTTCTACGAAGATCAGGGTTTACTCTCGCCGAGCCGCGAAGGATCGAGCGGCTTGCGGCGCGTCTATTCGGGCCGCGACAGAACGCGGCTCAAACTGACGCTGCGCGGCAAACGGCTTGGCTTTACGCTGTCGGAAATTCGCGATCTGCTCGACGTCTACGAATCGCCGACCGACACCGTGCCGCAACTGCAAGCGTTTCTCGCCACGGTGGCGCGTCATCGCGAAGTACTCGAACGTCAGCGCGAAGATCTCGACGCGACGCTCGAAGACCTCGTGCAATATGAAACACAAGCGCGCGAGTTGCTGGAGCACGGCCAGCGCAGCGCGAAACCTGCCTGAGATGACCTGAGTTTTTCCGACCTTGACTCGCGTTCGCGGAGCCCGCGTCTCATGAATCACTTCCCCAAGCTGTTGTCGTCGCAAATCGGTTTCGACGTCGCACAGACGATGCTCGAAGGGTTCGACCGCCACTACCGGGTCTTTCGCGACGCCGCGATTCACGCGAAAACGCTTTTCGAAGCGGGCGACTGGCACGGTCTGCAAAAGCTCGCGCGCGATCGCATCACGTCCTATGACGATCGCGTGCAGGAATGCGTGGAACTGCTCGAAGACGAATACGACGCGGAGAACATCGACAGCGAAGTGTGGCAGCAGATCAAGCTGCATTACATCGGCCTGCTCACCACGCACCGGCAGCCCGAATGCGCGGAAACGTTCTTCAATTCGGTGTGCTGCAAGATTCTGCACCGCTCGTATTTCAACAACGATTTCATTTTCGTGCGCCCGGCGATCTCGACCGAGTACATCGAGAACGACGAGCCCGCTGCAAAGCCGACCTATCGCGCGTACTACCCCGGCAAGGATGGCCTCGCGGCGACGCTCGAACGGATCGTCACGAACTTCCAGCTCGATCCGCCGTTCGAGGACCTGCAGCGCGACGTTGGCTGCGTGATGCAGTCGATCCACGACGCGTTCGGCGTGTTCGACGAAGCGCCGAACTTCCAGATTCACGTGCTCTCGTCGCTGTTCTATCGCAACAAGTCGGCGCATATCGTCGGGCGCATCATCAACGGCGACGCGCTGCTGCCGTTCGCGCTGCCGCTGCGTCATGTGAAGCCGGGCGTGCTCGCACTCGACACGGTGCTGCTCAGGCGCGAGCAGTTGCTCATCATCTTCAGCTTCTCGCATTCGTATTTTCTCGTCGACATGGAAGTGCCGTCGGCCTACGTCGAGTTTCTCGGCACGATCATGCCGGGCAAGCCGAAAGCGGAAATCTACACGTCGCTCGGCCTGCAGAAGCAGGGCAAGAACCTGTTCTATCGCGATCTGCTGCATCACCTCTCGCATTCGAGCGATCACTTCATCATCGCGCCCGGCATCAAGGGACTCGTGATGCTCGTGTTCACGCTGCCGTCGTTTCCGTACGTCTTCAAGCTCATCAAGGACAACTTCCCGCCGCCGAAGGACACCACGCGCGCGCAGATCCAGGAGAAGTATCAGCTCGTCAAGCGCCACGATCGCCTCGGCCGCATGGCCGACACGCTCGAATATTCGAGCGTCGCGCTGCCGCTTTCGCGGCTCGACGAAACGCTCCTGCGCGAACTCGAAAAGGAAGTGCCCTCGCTGATCGAATACGAGGGCGCGAACCTCGTGATCCGCCATATGTACATCGAGCGGCGCATGGTGCCGCTGAACCTGTTCCTGCAGAACGGCAACGACGACGACGTCGAACACGGCATCAAGGAATACGGCGACGCGGTGAAGGAACTGATTCAGGCGAACATCTTCCCCGGCGACATGCTGTACAAGAACTTCGGCGTCACGCGTCATGGCCGCGTCGTGTTCTACGACTACGACGAGATCGAATACCTGACCGACTGCAACGTGCGCGTGGTGCCGCCGCCGCGCAACGAGGAAGACGAAATGTCGGGCGAGCCGTGGTACGCGATCGGTCCGCACGATATTTTCCCGGAGACGTACGGCACGTTTCTGCTCGGCGATCCGCGCGTGCGCCGCTCGTTCATGCAGCATCACGCGGACTTCTTCGATCCGGCGTTGTGGCAAAGGCACAAGGATCATCTGCTGAAGGGCGAGCTGCCCGACTTTTTCCCGTATGACCAGAGCGTGCGCTTTTGCGTACGCTATCCGGAGCGCTTCAGTAAGGTATCCGATACGCAGGCCGACGAACCCGACGTGCGCGTGGCCTGATAAATCTCACGAGGATTCGCATCAGGCCACGCGCGACGCTAGCCATCCAGGCTATGACCAAGGAGCAGAACCATGAGTGAGACGAACCCCAGCGGCGCCCACGCCGATCCGATCGTGATCGTCAGCGCGGCGCGCACGCCGATGGCGGGCTTTCAGGGCGACTTCGCGGCACTCGCCGCGCCGCAACTCGGCGCGGTCGCGATCGAAGCCGCCGTGCAGCGCGCAGGCCTGAAACCCGGGCAGATCGACGAAGTGGTGATGGGCTGCGTGCTGCCCGCCGGCCTCGGCCAGGCGCCCGCGCGCCAGGCCGCGCTCGGCGCGGGCTTGCCGCTCGCCACCGGCTGCACGACCGTCAACAAGATGTGCGGCTCGGGCATGCGCGCGGCGATGTTCGCGCACGACATGCTCGCGGCCGGCTCGCTCGACGTGATCGTCGCGGGCGGCATGGAGAGCATGACGAATGCGCCGTACCTGCTGCCGAAGGCGCGCGGCGGCATGCGCATGGGCCACGGCCAGGTGCTCGACCATATGTTCTACGACGGCCTCGAAGACGCCTACGAAAAAGGCCGTCTGATGGGCACGTTCGCCGAGGAATGCGCGGCATCGTTCGCTTTCACGCGCGAGGCGCAGGACGCGTTCGCGGTCGAATCGCTGAACCGCGCAAAGCGCGCGAACGAGGACGGCTCGTTCGACTGGGAAATCGCACCGGTCAAGGTGGCGAGCCGCAAGGGCGAGGTCACGATCACGCACGACGAGCAGCCGTTCAAGGCCAACCTCGAAAAGATCCCGACGCTCAAGCCCGCGTTCAGCAAGACAGGCACCGTGACGGCGGCGAATTCGTCGTCGATCTCGGACGGCGCCGCCGCGCTCGTGATGATGCGCGAATCGACGGCGAAGCGGCTCGGCGTCGCGCCGCTCGCGCGCGTGGTTGGTCATTCGACCTTCGCGCAGGAGCCCGCGAAGTTCACCACCGCGCCGGTCGGCGCCATCCATAAGCTGTTCGGAAAGAACGGCTGGCGTGCCGGCGAGGTCGATCTGTACGAGATCAACGAAGCGTTCGCGGTCGTCACGATGGCCGCGATGAAGGAGCACGGCTTGCCGCACGACAAGGTCAACGTGCATGGCGGCGCATGTGCGCTCGGCCATCCGATCGGCGCCTCGGGGGCGCGCATTCTCGTCACGCTGATCGGCGCGCTCCGCAAGCGCGGCGACAGGCGCGGCGTCGCGACGCTGTGCATCGGCGGCGGCGAGGCGACGGCGATGGGTATCGAACTCGTCTGACGCGCCGGCTTCGACACCTGATTCACGGCGCCGAAGCCGCGCCGGCAATGAATGAGAAACAAGCGAGGAATGCGATGAAAACAGTGTTGATCGTCGGTGCGTCACGCGGCATCGGCCAGGAATTCGTACGGCAGTACAGGAAGAGCGGCTGGCGCGTGCTCGCCACCGCGCGCGACGGCGCCGCGCTCGACGCGCTCAATGAACTCGGCGCCGAAACCTTCGCACTCGACGTGACCGCGCCCGAGGACATCGCCGCGTTCGGCTGGAAGCTCGACGGCGAACGGCTCGATGCGGCGATTCTCGTGTCGGGCGTGTACGGCCCGCGCACCGAAGGCATCGAAACGATCACGGCCGAAGACTTCGATCACGTCATGCACACGAACGTGCGCGGCCCGATGCAACTGATGCCGATCGTGCTGCCGCTCGTCGAAGATGCGAACGGCGTGTTCGCGGTGATTTCGAGCCATATGGGCAGCATCGCCGATGCAACCGGCACGACCGGCTGGCTCTATCGCGCGAGCAAGGCCGCGCTGAACGACGTGCTGAAGCTCGCCTCGCTCGAAACGCGCCGCGCGACCTGCGTGTCGCTGCATCCGGGCTGGGTGCGCACCGACATGGGCGGCGCACAGGCGGCGCTCGATCCGGCGCACAGCGTCGCCGGCATGCGCGACGTGCTCGCCCAAGCCGCGGCCGCGCGCGACGCGTTCCACGGCCGCTTCTTTCAATACGACGGCACACAGCTCGACTGGTAAGGAACTAGACCATGGTGCTCGATCAGGATCACCTGATGGTGCGCGACGCGCTGCGCACCTTCGTGCGCGAAGCAATCACGCCCTATGCGGCCGCCTGGGACCGCGAACGCACGTTTCCGCGCGACGTGCATCGCCAGCTCGCCGAACTCGGCGCGTATGGCGTGCTCGTGCCCGAAGCCTATGGCGGCGCGGGCATGGACGCCCTTGCGCTCGCCTTGATTCTCGAAGAAATCGCGGCCGGCGACGGCGGCACCTCGACTGCCATCTCGGTCAACAACTGCCCCGTGTGCAGCATCCTCCTGAGCTATGGCAACGACGCGCAGAAACGCGCCTGGCTCACGCCGCTCGCGCGCGGCGACATGCTCGGCGCGTTCTGCCTGACCGAGCCGCAGGCGGGCTCCGACGCCTCGGCGCTACGCACCACCGCCACACGCGATGGCGACAGCTACGTGCTGAACGGCGTCAAGCAGTTCATCACGAGCGGCAGGAACGGCCAGGTGGCGATCGTCATGGCCGTCACCGATAAAGCCGCGGGCAAGCGCGGCATCAGCGCGTTCATCGTGCCGACCGATACGCCCGGCTACGGGGTCGCGCGCATCGAAGAAAAGCTCGGCCAGCATTCGTCGGATACCGCGCAGATCGTCTTCGAGAATTGCCGCGTGCCGGCCGCGAACCGGATCGGCGCCGAAGGCGAAGGCTACCGGATCGCGCTGTCGGGACTCGAAGGCGGGCGCATCGGCATCGCCGCGCAAAGCGTCGGCATGGCGCGCGCCGCGTTCGAGGCGGCATTGGGCTATGCGAAGGAGCGCGAGAGCTTCGGCGCGCCGCTTTTTTCGCATCAGGCGGTACAGTTCCGTCTCGCCGAGATGGCGACGCAACTCGAAGCCGCGCGTCAGCTGATCTGGCATGCGGCCTCGCTGAAGGACGCCGGCCAACCCTGCCTGACCGAAGCCGCGATGGCCAAGCTGTTCGCCTCGGAAGCCGCCGAGCGCATCTGTTCGGCGGCCTTGCAGATTCACGGCGGCTACGGTTATCTGAGCGACTTCCCGGTCGAGCGGATTTACCGCGATGTGCGTGTATGTCAAATCTACGAAGGCACGAGCGACATCCAGAAGATCCTGATCGCTCGCGCGCTGAACTGAAATATCGATGAACAAGCCATTGCTGTCGCAGCAACGACCCGCCGACTGCCCATGCGGCGGCGCCACCCCCGAGCCACGCAGCGGCGCCGCCACGCGAGCGCCGCGCTTCGCGCAATGTTGTGGACGCTACATCGACGGCGGCGAAACGGCGCCGCGCGCGCTCGAACTGATGCGCTCGCGCTACAGCGCCTACGTGCTCGGCGCGAACGACTATCTGCGCGCGACGTGGGATGCGCGCACCTGCCCCGCCGATCTCGACGCGGCCCCCAACGCGCCCGGCGCGCCGCGCTGGCTTGGACTGCAGATCAAGTCGTTCGCCGAGAGCGACGCGCATCACGCAACCGTCGAGTTCATCGCGCGCTACAAGGTGGGCGGACGCGCGCATCGGCTGCATGAACTGAGCCGCTTCGTGCGCGGCGACGACGGCCGCTGGCGCTACGTCGACGGCGACGTCAGCGAGTAAGCCTCATCGCATCAGCATTGCCGTCAGCGCGCGCCGAACCTTTCTCTTCCCCTTCACCGGCTGACGCCAGGGTCGGCACACCACCGCACCGACAGCCCTCGATCAGGGCTTTTTTTCGTGTTGGCCTCGCACCACAGCACGCAACCGACCATCGTTCGCCACTTGCCGCCATCCCGCGCCCAGGCCCGCCCGCCGTGGCTTTGCGGGCCCCGGCGCGGGTCCGGCAATTTCTGCGGCGCGGGTTCTCCTTGATTGCACAAAACAAAATTGTCGTGCCAGGATGAGTCCGTTGTTTCATGACGTCACCTTGCGAGAGCGGGTCACACCCGCTCCGCGACATGCGCAGGAAACCGTGCCGGCCGCCACGTCAACGCGAGCCGCGGCGGTTCGCAGTGCATGAAGTGACGCTCATCATCGGCGCGTGGGGTCGCGTCGGCCGTTGGGTTCATCCCGTGCGATCTCGATTGGCGTGCGTGCGCTTGGCGCACAACGTACGCGAGTGAGTCTGTTTGTCGAAAACGCTGACGAAAGCAGGCTGTCAGCAAGCGTTGTCGAGGAACGGACCGCACGGAGTTCAGGACAGGTCTTTCAGGCAGGTGCGTCAATGGTGTTGAGCAAGGTTCTGAAAAAGTGTGCGGCGGTCTGCGCCGCGACCACTTGCGCTGTCGCGATCGCACATGCCGATCCGCTCTCCTACGCGTCGACCTCCTCCAAGCTGAACGCCACGCCGCTCACCGACAACCAGGGCGGACCGCTCACGCGCGCCCGCGTGCCGCGCATCGCGCTCGACGACGACGCCTATCTGCCGACCGCGCACCTGAACGAGCAGATCATCCGCGTGCCGGTCAACGCGGATGGCTCGATCACGCTCGAAACGACGATCTACAAACCGGACGGCCCCGGCCCGTTCCCGATGATCGTGTTCAACCACGGCAAGATTCCGGGCGATCCGCACCTGCAGGAACGCAGCGACCCGCTGCCGTTCGCACGCGAATTCGTCCGCCGCGGTTACGTGGTGGTCGCGCCGAACCGCCAGGGCTTCGGCCATTCGGACGGCGTGTACGAGCAGGACGGCTGCGACGTCGAACTCAACGGTCTCGGCCAGGCGAGCGACGTGGCCGCCACGATCGACTACATGGCAAAGCAATCGTATGTCGACGCGGCGCATATCGCGGTAGCCGGCACCTCGCACGGCGGTCTCGCGACGATCGCCTACGGCACCGAAGCCGCGCCGGGCGTGCGCGCGCTGATCAATTTCTCGGGCGGCCTGCGCCAGGACGCCTGCACCGACTGGCAGGGCAATCTGACACGCGCGTTCGGCGCGTATGGCGAAAAGAGCAAAGTACCGTCGCTGTGGCTGTACGGCGACAACGACTCGGTCTGGAACGCGCCGCTCGTCGCCGGCATGTATGCCGCCTATGGCGCGCACGGTGCGAGCGCGAAGATGGTCGATTTCGGCAACTACAAGAACGACGCGCATCGGCTGGTCGGCGATCGCGACGGCGTGCACGTGTGGTGGCCGGCCGTCGAGTCGTTCCTCGCGCGCGCCGGCATGCCGACGGCCGTGCAGTATCGCGTGGCCGATCCGTCCGCGCCGAAGGCCACCGGCTTTGCCGCGCTCGACGCGGTCGATGCGGTGCCGTATCTCGACGCGGCGGGCCGCGACGGCTATCGCAACTTCCTGCATCAGTATCCGAGCCGCGCGTTTGCGGTGTCGGATTCGGGCGCGTGGTCGTGGGCCGAGGGCGGCGACAATCCGATGTCGGTGGCGATCAACAATTGCCAGAAGCAGAGCGCCGATCCCTGCCGCCTGTATGCGGTCGACAACGCCGTCGTGTGGAACAACCAGGCTTCGCAGACGGCGGATGCGAACGGTTCTGCGCCGACGGCCGATGCCGATGGCCGGCACGCCATTGCGAGCCGCGAGTGAAGCGCGCGTAGCGCCGGCCTTTCTAGCTGTTTCGCATAAATCGAGACGAGGAATTTCACCCTCTATCTGCTGCGCATAAGTTAGGACAAGGAACTTCGCTGTTTGCGCGCTCGCTTCGCACGGGTCACTGGAGCGTCATCGGGCAAATCGATAGTGGGCCGCATGCCGCTATTGCTTCCGACCGCCCATGAACAATCCGATCCAGCCCACCTCCCGCAGGGATGCCGCAGTCTCGCAACTGCAAGGCGCCACCCCGCAGAACGCCTCCGCCGCGTCCACCTCCCGACCGGCCGCACCGCCCACGCCTGAGCGCAGCGGCGGCTTGCTCGAAGGACTGAAGCCGCGCCTGCACGTGACGCACAAGGCCGCCGACGTCACCCTCGGATCGCTCTTCAGGTTCAGCACAAAGGGCAAACCGGTCCTGCCGTCGCATACCGTCGATGCCAGCAAGGCGGTGAAGATGCCGCCGGTCGTCGCCGGCGATGAGAGCCAGGCCGCCGAGTTTGCCTTTCCCGATCGGCGCTCGGCAGCGCCCAAACCCGTGAGCTCCATGCAGAAAGCGCTGGAGAGTTTCCATGCACGTCGAGGCGGGAACCCGGGCGTCATGAACACAGCCCCCGCGCATCTCGGGGCCAGCGAGGATCTCGAAACCGGCCGGATGCCCGTGCGCTTTTTCCCCCGTGCGAAGCCAGACCAACTCGAAGGGCTGACGGACCAGATCGATGAGGCGCTGTTGAAATTGCCCAACTCGCAATTTCACGAGGTGCGGACGATGCAGCGCGCGTTGGTGTTGAGCGCGCTGGAAACGGCTTCGGGTGGAGACCTTGAGATCGCGCAACAGGTGTTCGGCCGCATGCAGGCGGGACTGAGTTTCGACACTGGCGCAGCGGTCCAGCCGCGCCAGCCCGCAACGGCACCATCAGCGGCACCGGCACCCGCGCCCACCACCACCCTTGACGCCTCGATGCTGGCGGTCTTCGACGATTTCGCCCGTAGCGCGCCGCGCGCCGACATCGCCGACATTCACCTCGCGTCGCGCGACAACGACGGCGCGCCTTCGACATCCGCGACTCAGACACACGACCTCGATACACGCAACCTCGAAGCACGCGCCTGGCGCGCCGCCCAGGAACTGTCCATGACGGCGGGCGGTTTCGAGAGCCTGCGCGAAATCGCGGGACAGCATTGGCCCAGCGATGGCGAAGCACGCTTCGCGCCGCGCGCCTGGCTTCAGGCCGCCGAGCTGCTCGCGCGGACGAACGGACACACGCCGCTCGACGCCGATCCGCCTAGCATCGAGCGAAGCGCGCAGCGCATTCTGAATAGCCCGGCACCCGCGCGCAACGACACCACGGCCCACACCCAACGGCATCTTGCCTCGATCGCTCTCGCGGCCACGAAGCTGATGCGCGTGAACGATCTGGAGCAGATGAGCACGCGCGAAGCGGGCGCGCTGCTTGCCGCCCGTCAGGGCTTTTTTGCCGACGGCGCCGGCACACCGCTCGCCGCGAGCAAGAACCGCCTCGAACGCTTCCTTAATCAAACGGTGCCGCGGGCGACGTCGACTCGCCCCGAACAGGACGGCCAACACGGCGACGGCGCGATGCCGGTGGCCCGGCAGCGCGGCCTCAATCGCCAATGGTACAAATCGATTGGACGGCCGTTCGGCTTCAACAAAAGCCCGCTCGTGGCGATGCAGGGCGGCATCGAAGGCACGGGCCTCGGCTCGTGGGACAAAGACGAACAGGCACTCGACAAGGCCACTGGCAAGATGATCGACGAACTGAACCGGGCGCTGTCGACGGGTGAAAACGCGGCGTCCGGCGCCCCGGCGAGCGAGCCGGGTGTCAAGGGCGACGGTACGGTCTCCGACCTCGTGAGCCGCACGCTGCTTCAGGTGCTCGCCGGTCGCCCCGAAGGCAGCGATGCAAGAAAGTTCGAAGCCCCTCTCGACGACAGCGTGATCGACGAAATCGCCGAACGTCTGCGCACGCATCTCGATACGCCCGGCGGCGCGCCGGCCTCGGGGTTTCGCGCCGGCCGCAAAGCGAAAGCGCTCGCGGCGTTCCGCGCGCGGCTCGCCACGCCGGAGAACGGCGGCAACGCCGACGACGCGCGCAAGGCGATCCGCAAGCAGTTGCCCGGCGGAGCAGGCATCATCGACGCGAAGCTGCTTCGCAAGTGGCACAAGTCCTACGCCAAAGGCACCGGCACCGCGAATAGCGATGCGCTGGACCATGCGCTCGACGTCATCGACCGGGTTGCGCTCGGCAAGGCAATCAAGCCCGCCGGCGATACGAACGAGGATTACCGTGCCGTGGGCGCGCGCATCATCGCCAACCTCGAAGGCGGCGGCAAGGCCATCGTGACCGAAGGCGGCATAGTCGGTCTGAGCACGCGAGGCGTGAGCGCAGCAGCGGCCTCGCTCCCGCTGGTCGCGCCGCGCCTGAACCTGCAAAGCTCGCGCGGGCGTCAGGCCGTACTCGAATACAGCCGCTCGACGCCCGCGTACAAGATCAGCTTCGGCACGCAGAAGCGCGCGCGAGCGAGCGCGGGTGCCGGCCTGCAGGTCGGCCACGATTTCGGCATGGCGCGCCTCGCGGGCAACCTCGAAGCCGCGCACGAGTGGGACGACACCGAGCAATGCACGGTCGATCTGAGCATGGCCCGCCGTCTTCGCAGCGATAAAGATGCCTATGACGACGACCGCAGCAAGGAACAGCTCACCCAGATCAACAACTATCTGTTCGACAACGCCGGACGCGGCCGCAGCGGCGACGAACTGTGGGGCCATCTCGGCAAGCAGTTTCTGAACAACGACGATTTCTCCGTCGCCTGGAACAATCAGAAAGGCGCGGTGCGCCACCACGGCGAATCGTTGACGTTCCGGCCCGGGCTCAAGATCGGCACGGGCACGGTGTCGGCGCGCACCAACGGGATCGTCGGCGTTTCGCACGACCGCGTCTACAAGGCCACGCTCGACGTGCAGGACGAGGCCGGTCACACGCAGATCGAATCGCACCGCTTCGGGCGCGGCAATCGCGTGACGTTCCAGGCGGGTGCGAACTTCAGCGTCAGCGACAAGGTCGAGAAGACCGGCGCCAGCGGCGCCGACCCCACCGACATCGCGAGCGTCTCGGTGTTCGCGCCGAACGCGGTGTCGCTCGAAATACCGATCTACGACGGTTTTCACCAGGCGAAGGCCACGCTCGTGCGCGAGGGCGGCAGGCTCCAGGCGCGCACCTCGCTCGCCGACACCGAGTTTTCGAGTCTCAACGACTACAAGAAAGCCTTGCGCGAAGACCCGGCGTGGCAGCTCACGTTCGGCGTCGCGCCGGGCGAGCCGATGCCCGAGGGCGGCAACCTGACGGCGACGATGGAGCGAGGGCGGCGGCGCATCGAGAAGTATCTGTCCGATCTCTCGGCCAACGAGGTGCAGAATCTTCGCTTTGTCGCGCGGCGGCGTCTGCGCAGTCACGCGGCGATCGGCGCCGATGCGCTCGACGACCAGATCGCGATGCTGAAGACGCGCAATCGCGAGGACGAGCGCGGCAAGATCGACGTCCTGACGCAACGGCGCGATGCGCTTCTTCGCAGCGACAACGCCTGGCTGCCGACCGAGCTGATGGCCGTGCAGGCCAACGATCGTCAGGTGGCCGTGGGCCTGCGCATGGGCTTGCAGATGACGGCGACGAAGGGCTCGCGCGGCGAACGGGAAGTCGAATCGCTCAAACTCACGCCCAAGGACACCGACAGGCTCGACGGCGTGTGGCCGAGGCAGGCCTAAGCGTCGCCGCCTGCGTGCCCGATGCGGCCGGTTCCGGCACGGCCGTCCTGTCGGCGATTCATGTGAGCGCATCATGTGGCGCAGCCGAGCAGCCGGCCCGAAAAAAACCTGCTCGCCGCCGATTTCCGCTCATTCCCGCCAATTCCCGCCGGTCATAGCCCATTACTTTGACGTCGTCATCTGCGGCGATCGGCGGGCTTCGATCCCAAAGTGATTCCAGTTGCGCCGAACGGCGCCAAACCCCGGCGCCACAAGGAAAACCGCGCCTCAAGTCGCTGATGCGCGCGATTAAAGAAACCGCTAATCTCGACCCCGTGCGCGCGCCGAGGCCCGCGTGCCGTGGTGCGAACAGTCCCATCGGCACGTCGAAAAAGCCCTGAAAAAGGGCTCAAAACAAAGGCGCCCAAACACCCTCGCGCGCTAGCGGCAAAAAAGCATCCTGGAGTACCTTTTTGGACAATTCAGCAGTACCTTCCGTCGCCCCGCCAGGGACGTCCTCGAACGCCCCTGACGACTGGGTCGCCCGCAGCCTGCGCGCGGTATGGCATCCGTGCACGCAGATGAAGCACCACGAACGTCTGCCGCTCGTGCCCGTCGCGCGGGGTCAGGGCGCGTGGCTCTACGACCGCGCCGGCCATCGCTATCTCGACGCGATCAGTTCGTGGTGGGTCAATCTGTTCGGTCACGCGAACCCGCGCATCAACGCGGCGCTGAAAGACCAGCTCGATACGCTCGAACACGCGATGCTCGCCGGCTGCACGCACGAGCCCGCCGTCGAACTCGCCGAACGTCTCGGCGCGCTGACCGGCAACACGCTCGGCCACGCGTTCTTCGCCTCGGATGGCGCGTCGGCGGTCGAGATCGCGCTGAAGATGAGCTTCCACAGCTGGCGCAACCGGGGCTTTGCCGACAAGCAGGAATTCGTCTGCATCGCCAACAGTTACCACGGCGAGACGATCGGCGCGCTCGGCGTGACCGACGTCGCGCTGTTCAAGGACGCCTACGATCCGCTGATCCGTCACGCGCATGTCGTCGCCTCGCCCGATGCGCGGCTCGCTCAGTCGGGAGAGACCGCCGCCGACGTCGCGCGCCGCGCGCTCGACAACGTGCGCACGCTATTCGACGCGCGCGCGAACCGCATCGCCGCGCTGATCGTCGAGCCGCTCGTGCAATGCGCGGCCGGCATGGCGATGCACGACGCGTCGTATATCGCGGGCTTGCGCGCGCTGTGCGACGCATACGGCGTGCATCTGATCGCCGACGAAATCGCGGTCGGCTGCGGACGCACCGGCACCTTCTTCGCCTGCGAACAGGCGCGCGTGTGGCCGGACTTCCTGTGTCTGTCGAAAGGCATCAGCGGCGGTTATCTGCCGCTGTCGATCGTGCTGTCGCGCGACGAGATCTTCGCGGCCTTCTACCACGACGACACCGCGCGCGGCTTCCTGCACTCGCACTCGTACACCGGCAATCCGCTCGCGTGCCGCGCGGCGCTCGCGACGCTCGACCTGTTCGCGAGCGACGACGTGCTCGCCGCGAACGCACGCAAGTCGGCCACGCTGAAAGCCGCGCTCGCGCCGCTCGCCGGGCATGCGCAGGTGCGCAATCTGCGCCAGTGCGGCACGCTCTTCGCATTCGATGCGGTGATCGACGATGCTCAGCAGGCCCGAACGTTTTCGCGCCGCTTCTTCGACAACGCGTTGCAGCGCGAGTTATTGCTGCGCCCGATCGGCACCACCGTGTACCTGATGCCGCCGTACATCCTCGACGACGAAGAACTCGCGCTGCTTGCCGCCCGCACGCGCGAGACCTTCGACGCCACGCTCGCAGAGATCCGCTGATGCATCTGCTCGACACGCTCGCCGCAGGGCTCGCAGACATCGACGCGCGCGGATTGCGCCGTCGCCGCCGCACCGCCGATACGCCCTGCGCCGCGCACATGACGGTCGACGGCCGCGAGATCATCGGCTTCGCGAGCAACGACTACCTCGGCCTCGCCGCGCATCCGCAACTGATCGAGGCCATCGCCGAAGGCGCGCGCCGGTACGGCGCGGGCAGCGGCGGCTCGCATCTGCTCGGCGGCCACTCGCGCGCGCATGCGCAACTCGAAGACGATCTCGCGGAATTCGCGGGCGGCTTCGTCGACGACCCGCGCGCGCTGTATTTCAGCACCGGTTATATGGCGAACCTCGCGACGGTGACCGCGCTCGCGGGCCGCGGCACGACGCTGTTCTCCGATGCGCTCAATCACGCCTCGCTGATCGACGGCGCGCGGCTGTCGCGCGCCGATGTGCAGGTCTATCCGCACGGCGACATGGACGCCTTAAGCGCACTGCTCGAAGCCTCGGCGTCGGACGTCAAGGTGATCGTCTCCGACACCGTGTTCAGCATGGACGGCGACATCGCCCCGCTGCCGCGTCTGCTCGAACTCGCGGAACGGCACGGCGCCTGGCTCATCGTCGACGATGCGCACGGCTTCGGCGTGCTCGGCCCGCAAGGCCGTGGCGCGGTTGCGCAGGCCGCGCTGCGCTCGCCGCATCTGATTTCGATCGGCACGCTCGGCAAGGCGGCCGGCGTCTCGGGCGCGTTCGTCGTCGCGCATGCGACTGTGATCGAATGGCTCGTGCAGCGCGCGCGTCCGTATATCTTCACGACCGCGTCGGTGCCGGCGGCCGCGCATGCGGTGTCGGCGAGCCTGCGCATCATCGGCGGCGAGGAAGGCGAGGCGAGGCGCGCGCATCTTCGGCAGCTGATCGAGCGCACGCGCGCGATGCTGAAGGCGACGCCATGGCTGCCCGTCGACTCGCGCACCGCCGTGCAGCCGCTCATCATCGGCGCGAACGATGCGACGCTCGACCTCGCCGCCGCGCTCGATCGCGCCGGTTTGTGGGTGCCCGCGATCCGGCCGCCGACCGTGCCCACCGGCACGTCGCGTCTGCGTATTTCGCTCTCGGCCGCGCATTCGCATGCGGACCTCGACCGGCTCGCAGCGGGCCTGCAACAACTCGAAGGGCGCGGCGCATGAGTCATAAGAATTCCACCGGCGAGGCGCTGTCGCTGTTCGTCACCGGCACCGATACGGAAATCGGCAAGACGTTCGTGTCGTCGGCGCTGTTGCGCGGCTTCGTGCGCGAGGGTCTGCAAGCGGCCGCGATGAAGCCGATCGCCGCGGGCGCGTTCGACGTGGACGGCGTGCTGCACAACGAAGACGCGGATCAACTCGATGCCGCGTCGAGCGTGCTGCTGCCGCCCGCGCTGCGCACGCCGTATCTGCTGAAGGAACCGGCTGCGCCGCATATCGCGGCCGCGCTCGAAAACGTGACGTTCGATCTCGACCATATCGTCGCCTGCCATCGGGAAGCGCTGACGCGCGCGGACATCGTCGTGGTCGAAGGCGTCGGCGGCTTTCGCGTGCCGCTGACCGCGACGCAGGACACCGCCGATCTCGCGGTCGCGCTGAAGCTGCCGGTCGTGCTCGTGGTCGGCATGCGGCTCGGCTGCATCAGCCACGCGCTGCTGACCGCCGAAGCGATCGCCGCGCGCGGCCTCACGCTGGCGGGTTGGGTCGCGAACCGCATCGATCCGGACATGACGTTCCCCGACGAAAACATCGCGTCGATTCGCGCGCATCTTTCGCGCGCCTACGGCGCACCGCTGCTCGGCATCGTGCCGCATCTCGATCCGCTTTCGCCCGAGCTTGCGGCACGGCAACTCGACCTTCAACCGCTTCTGCACACGCTGCGCCGATTGCGCGCGGCCTAGCCGCTGCCTCGCAGCGCTGAACCCTATTTCATCCGTACACGAGGATCGATCACATGACACAACTGAACATCGCGGCGGGTACCGCCGACACGAGCGCCGACAGCAATCCGAACCCCGCCGCCGCTGAAGCGAAGCCGCTCGCGCGCTGGCGCGTCGCCGATATCGTCGCGCTGTACGAACTGCCGTTCAACGACCTGCTGTTCCGCGCACAGCAAACGCACCGCGAGCATTTCGACGCGAACGCCGTGCAACTGTCGACGCTGCTGTCGATCAAGACCGGTGGCTGCGAGGAAGATTGCGCGTACTGTCCGCAGTCGGTGCATCACGACACGGGCCTCGCCGCCGACAAGCTGATGGCCGTCGACGACGTGCTCGCCGCCGCCCAGGTTGCCAAACGGAACGGCGCGACGCGCTTCTGCATGGGCGCCGCGTGGCGCAATCCGAAGGACCGTCACCTCGAACCGATCAAGGACATGATTCGCGGCGTGAAGGCAATGGGCCTCGAAACCTGCGTGACGCTCGGCATGCTCGAAACGCACCAGGCCCAAGCGCTGCGCGACGCGGGCCTTGACTACTACAACCACAACCTCGATACGTCGCCCGAGTTCTACGGCCAGATCATTTCGACGCGCACCTATCAGGACCGTCTCGACACGCTCGAACGCGTGCGCGACGCGGGCATCAACGTGTGCTGCGGCGGCATCGTCGGCATGGGCGAATCGCGCCGCGAGCGCGCGGGGCTGATCGCGCAGCTCGCCAACATGGAGCCGTATCCGGAATCGGTGCCGATCAACAATCTCGTGCAGGTGCAAGGCACGCCACTCACCGGCACCGAAGCGATCGATCCGTTCGAGTTCGTGCGCACGATCGCGATTGCGCGCATCACGATGCCGCGCGCGATGGTGCGTCTGTCGGCAGGCCGCGAGCAGATGGACGAAGCCTTGCAGGCGATGTGCTTCCTCGCCGGCGCGAATTCGATTTTCTACGGCGACCAGTTGCTGACGACGAGCAACCCGCAAGCCGAAGCCGATCGCAAGCTGCTCGCGCGTCTCGGCATTCGCGCCGAGGCCGCGCAGCAGATGCCGGTCGAACAGAGCGGTTGCGAGCATGGCTGTGCGCAGGGTCATGAGGAGCATGCGGCGCCGAACTGAGCCGCTGAATCGTTGCGCCTCGCAGCGCCTTTGTACCGCCTGGCCGCATACGCCGGGCGTGCGTGCATGAAACAAGGCTGCCTCGTTTCGCGAGGCAGCCTTTTTCTTTTGACGCGAAACCCGGTGCTGACGTCCAGCGCACGATGATCCGATCGAACCTGCCGCCATCGGCACGATGAAAAACCGTGGCCGCCCATGCGCGGCGCGAAGCGCTCACACGAACGCGTGCTGCGCGGCCTCGAACGTCTCTTCGCGAAAGCGCAGCGGCGCCGCGCAATGCACGAGCGTATCGACGAAGTACTTCGCGCGCGGCCACGGCCCGAAGCCGGCCGCCGTGTTGATATGCCCCGCATCGCCGAGATTGACGAACGCGCTGCCTAAACGCTGCGCGAGATCGCGCGCATCGGCGAGCGGCATCCACGGATCGGTTTCGCTGCCGATCAGAATAGACGGCACGCCGATACGCCGCGCCTCGAACGGTCCCGCGAACGCGAATTTGCGCGGACTCGCGGGCGCGACGAACAGCACGCCGGCCACCTCGTTCGCGAGCGCGCTCTGCTGCAACGCCTGCGCGGTCGCGAGGCAGCCGAAGCTATGCGCGGCCAGCACGAACGGCCCGCGTTCGCGCGCGAGCAGATCGCGCAACGACTTCGCCCATCGCGCGATATCGGGCGCATCCCAGTTGGCCTGCTCGACGCGCAGCGAGCGCGCGAACTGCCGCTCCAGCCACGTCTGCCAATGCGCGCCTTCGCTGCCATGCAGACCGGGCACGGTGACGAGCCGTGGCGGCCATGTCGATCGGGTGCATGAAAACATGGAGATGCCTCGCTGCGGGAATCCGGGCAATCATTGTCATGCCGCGCGGCGCGCGGGCGAACCAAGTTTTTGTGCTTTGGTTATCGGGGTAAGGGGGAACATGGGGAAATGGGGGAATGGCAAAATCCGGCGAAACCCGGCCAAACCCCGCCACGCCATGCGCCAACGAGGGCAAACCTGTGCGAACGCGCGCAATCCGCGTCGAAAAAGTAGAATGAGGCCTATCCATCACGGGAGGAGACCCGATGCCGCACGCGTCGTCCCATGCGCTTCAACCGCCGCCGTCCTTGCCGCCATGCCGGCTTGCCGCGGCGGCGGTCCGCCCCGCTCCCGCGGGCCTCGGCCCGGATACCTCCGCAGCCCCCACCACGAACGCGTTCCGGACCGTATGAAAATCCTCTTCTACATGCCGCATGCCGATGCCGCCGCCTGGCTGCGCAATCTCGCGCGTGCGCTGCCCGCCGCCGAATTGCGCGAGTGGCAGCCGGGCGATACGGAGCCGGCCGACTTCGCGATCGTGTGGCGTCCGCCGCGCGAGATGCTGGCCGGGCGCGATACGCTGCGCGCGATCTTCAATCTCGGCGCGGGCGTCGATGCGATCCTCGCGCTCGAACGCGAGCATCCAGGCACCCTGCCGCGCAACGCATCGCTGATCCGCCTCGAAGACACCGGCATGGCCGCGCAGATGGCCGAATACGTGACGCACGCGGTGCTGCGCTATCAGCGCCGCTTCGACGAATATCAGGTGCTGCAAAACGAGCGGCGCTGGCAGGTACTCGCGCCGCATCCGCTTGAGAGCTTCACGGTCGGCATACTCGGACTCGGCGTGCTCGGCACGCACGTCGCGCGAACCCTCGCGTCATTCGGCCTGCCGGTGCGCGGCTATAGCCGCAGCGCGAAGCAGATCGACGGCATCGCGACATTCGCGGGCGATACGCAGTTCGACGCCTTCCTCGACGGCGTGAAGGTGCTCGTGAATCTGCTGCCGCACACGCCCGACACCGAGAGCGTGCTGAACGCGCGCAACTTCGCGAAGCTCGCGCACGGCGCGTATCTGATCAACATCGCGCGCGGCGCGCACCTGGTCGAGGCGGATCTGCTCGACGCGCTCGCGAGCGGTCAGCTTGCCGCCGCCACGCTCGACGTGTTCCGCGAAGAACCGCTGCCCGCCGCTCATCCGTTCTGGCGCGAGCCGCGCATCACGATCACGCCGCACATCTCGGCGCTGACGTTGCGCGAGGAAGGCATCGCGCAGATCGCGCTCAAGATCGATGCATTGACGCGCGGCGAGCCGGTCAGCGGCGTGGTGAATCTGGCGCGCGGGTACTGAGGCCGGGCGCGCGAGGCGAGGCGAAGCGCATCGGCCTGAACGACAGCAACGCCGCAAGCAACGGCGGCCCCCATCTCAGATGGGACCTAGATGGGATCGCAATAAACGCAAGGGATCGGAGACAGATCATGGCCTTACCCAAGCAGGTGAAAATCGTCGAAGTCGGTCCGCGCGACGGGCTGCAGAACGAAAAGGAATTCGTGCCCACCGCGACGAAGATCGAACTGATCGACCGTCTCTCGGCGGCCGGGTTCGTCAACGTCGAGGCGGCGTCGTTCGTGTCGCCGAAATGGGTGCCGCAGATGGCCGACGGCGCCGACGTGATGGCCGGCATCGAGCGCCGTCCCGGTACGATCTACTCGGTGCTGACACCGAATCTGCGCGGCTTCGAAGGCGCCGTCGCCGCGCGTGCCGACGAGATCGTGATCTTCGGCGCGGCAAGCGAAGCGTTTTCGCAGAAGAACATCAATTGCAGCATCGCCGAAAGCATCGAGCGCTTCGTGCCGGTCGCCCAGGCCGCGAAGGAGCACGGCCTGCGCATTCGCGGCAGCGTGTCGTGCGCGCTCGGCTGCCCGTATCAGGGCGACGTGCCGGTGGCTTCCGTCGTCGACGTGGTGCAGCGCTTCGCGGCGCTCGGCTGCGACGAGATCGATATCGCCGACACGATCGGCGTCGGCACCGCGGAGCGCACGCGCGAAGTGTTCCAGGCAGTCACCGAGGTGTTTCCGCGCGAGCATCTGTCGGGGCACTTCCACGATACCTATGGCCAGGCGCTCGCCAACATCTACGCGGCGCTCCTCGAAGGCATCGAGATTTTCCATGCGTCGGTCGCGGGGCTCGGCGGCTGTCCGTATGCGAAGGGCGCGACCGGCAACGTCGCGACCGAAGACGTGCTGTATCTGATGAACGGCCTCGGCATCGAAACCGGCATCGATCTCGCGCAAGTGGTCGCCATCGGCGATTTCATTTCGAACGCGATCGGCCGGCCCAACGTGTCGCGCGCCGGCAAGGCGCTGCTCGCGAAGGCGCGCAGCGAAGCGAATACCTGCGCGTAACGAACGAATAATCGCGCGCCTCACCCGTATCGTCACATCTCAATCAGGATCACCCACGATGAGCGACCTCGCCCCCTTCGACTCCGACGATCTCGCCGCGCTGCCCGACTCGGCGCGCCGCGTCGCGCTGCTGCTGCGCGAACGCGGTCACGCGGGCCGGATCGTGATGTTGCCGGAAACCGGCAAGACTTCTGCCGAAGCCGCCGCTGGACTCGGCTGCGCGGTCGCGCAGATCGCCAAGTCGATCCTGTTTCGCCGCCGCGAGGACGACGCGCCCGTGCTCGTGATCGCGAGCGGCGCGAATCGCGTCGACGAACGGAAGGTGGCCGCGCAAGTCGGCGAAATCGGCCGCGCGGATGCAAAGTTCGTCCGCGAAAAAACCGGCTATGCGATTGGCGGCGTCTGTCCGGTCGGCCATGCCACGGAGCCGGTCACGCTGATCGACGCCGATCTGCTCGCGCTCGACAGCCTGTGGGCCGCCGCCGGCCATCCGCATGCGGTGTTCAACCTGACCGCACAGGAGCTGGTCGCGCTGACGGGCGCGCCGGTCGTCGACGTCGCGCTGCGCGAAACGGCCTGAGCACCGCGATGACGACGACGAGCGGCAGCGGCTACGAGCACCTGAACGACGACGGCTCGGTGCCGTCGCCGTGCATCAGCGTGTGCAGGATGGATGCGGCGACGGGCTGGTGCGAAGGCTGCCTGCGCACGATCGACGAAATCGCCGGCTGGTCGATCTTCGACGACGACGCGAAACGCGCGGTGTGGGACGCGATCGAAGCGCGTCACGCGGAGTTCATGGCGAAGCACACGAAGGAGCGGCCATGAACGCGCCGCGTGTCGTCACGCTGGGCGAGACGTTCAGCTCGACGGTCTCGTTCCCGGCGGATTCGATCAAGTCGTTTTCGCGGCTCGTCAACGATCTGAACCCGCTGCATCTCGACGAAGCGTATGCGGCGCAAAGCCGCTTCGGCGGGCTGATCGCCTCGGGCACGCAGCCCACCGCGTATTTCATGGCGCTGCTCGCGACGCATTTCTCGACCTACGCGCAGCCGCTCGGCCTCGAGTTCGACATCAAGCTGAAAAAAGCGGTGCATGTGCACGACACGCTGACGCTCACCTGGCGCGTGCGCGACGCTCACTGGAAGCCGAGCCTGAACGGCGATCTGACCTGTCTCGAAGGCTCGGCCGTCAATCAGCATGGCGAACTGATGTTGACCGGCACGTCGACGATTCTGGTCATGCCTAAACTCACCGAGTCCGCCGAACAGGTGGATGGCGGGCCCGCGCCATCATGATCGCGCTGCCCGCCTCGATGCGCGTGTTCGAGCGCGGCTGGCTGTCGTCGAACAACGTGCTGCTCGTCGACGACGCCTGCACCGCGCTCGTCGACACCGGCTATGCGACGCACGCGCCGCAAACCGTCGCGCTGGTACGCTCGGCCCTGAAAACACGGCCGCTCGACCTGATCGTCAACACCCATCTGCATTCGGACCACTGCGGCGGCAACGCGCTATTGCAGGCGACATGGCCGTGCCGCACGCTGATTCCAGCATCGGAAGCGAGCGCGGTGCGCGAATGGGACGAAGCCCGCTTGAGCTTTCGCGCCACCGGTCAGACCTGCGAGCGCTTCGGCTTCACCGGAACGATCGCGCCCGGCGCACAGTTGCGGCTCGGCGCGCTCGACTGGCAGGTGCTCGGCGCGCCCGGTCACGATCCGCATTCGCTGATGCTGTATTGCGCCGACGAACGCATCCTGATCAGTGCCGACGCGCTCTGGGAAAACGGCTTCGGCGTGATCTTTCCCGAGCTCGAAGGCGAGAGCGGCTTCGCCGAACAGCAGGCGGTGCTCGATACGATCTCGACGCTCGACGTGCGCGTCGTGATTCCGGGCCATGGCGCGCCGTTCACGCATGTCGAACAGGCGCTGGAACGCGCGTTTTCGCGCATCGCGTGGCTGCGCGCCGATCCCGCGCGCAATGCACGCAATGCGCTGAAGGTGCTGATCGTGTTCAAGCTGCTCGAAGTGCGCGAGATGAGCTTCGACGCGCTGCTGCGCATGACCGGCGAGGCGGCCGCAATGCGCGCCGCCGCGTCGCTGCTGAAGCCGAGCAGTGAATGGCCCGCGTTGCTGCGAGGCATGATCGAGGAACTGGCGGCCCACCAGGGGCCGCTCGCGGTGGATGGCGCGCGCATCGTCGCGCGGCGTTAAGGCGTTAAGGCGTTAAGGCGTTAAGGCACTGAGGCACTGAGGCACTGAGACGCTGAGGCGAACCGGCCGCCCAAACCGTCCCCACAAAAAGAAAGCCGCTCGACGAAGCGAGCGGCGGAACTTCTGTTGGACGTGATCAGCGTCGGTACGAATAATACGCGTGCTGTTTTTTGCAACGCATCGGTGATTTCCCTACAGAAATTTGACGGCGTGTTTCAAAAGCGCATACACGGCCGGTTGCAAAGCGGCGGCAGGCGCCTGAGTCCGTGCGATTGGCCCGCTCATATGAACAATGACAGGCGCGTGTTACTCCGGAATCCGTAGCATTTTCGTTTGCGGCGTGGCATTCATCAAACCGTCAAACCAGCGCATCGTCACGTCGAAGACCAACGCTTGCGCGGCACGATCCGCCAGCCGAGATTGACGCCGGCCGCCGCAATCAGAATCAGCGCCGCGCCGAGCACCTGAATCCACGCGAGCGTTTGCCCGAACGCGAACCGATCGACGATGATCGCCACCACCGGATAGATGAACGACAGCGCCCCCGTCATCGACGTCGGCAGCTTCTGGATCGCGCCGTACAGCAGCACGTACATGAGCCCCGTGTGCACGACGCCGAGCACAACCAGTTCGAGCCACTGCGCGCCGCTTGCCGGCAGCGCATCGAAGCGCACGAACGGCGCAAGCAGCAGCACGCCGAGCGCCACCTGGAGCAGCGCGATCAGATGCGGCGGCGTGCCCTTCAAGCGCTTCGTGATGATCGACGACACCGCGTACATCGCCGCCGCGCCGACCGCATACGCGACGCCGACCAGATACTGCCCCGGCACCGCGAGCACGGCCGGCTCGACCTTCACGACGAACACGAGGCCGACGAAGGCGACCGCGAGCCACGCCATCGTCGAGGCGCTGATGCGTTCGCGAAACACGAGCGCGCCGAGTGCGACCAGCATGAACGGCTGCGTGTTGTAGACGGCCGTCGCCATCGAAATCGACGCGCGCGAATACGCGGCGAACAGCAGCACCCAGTTGATGACGATCGCGACGCCGCCGAAGAGCGCGAGGCCGAGCATCTTCCACGAGAACAGCTCGCGCCGGAAAAGACCGAGCACCGCACAAACGAGCGCGAGCGTCGCGCCGCCGAAGAGGCAGCGAAAAAACACCACGTTGAAAGGACTTTGCTGCGACGACACCACGAGCCAGCCGATGGTGCCCGACATCAGCATCGCCATGCTCATCTCCGCCGCGCCGCGGCGGATCTCGCTGGAACGCTTGTCTGAAGCCATGATTCGATCCCGTCGATACCTGCATGCGGGCAGTGTAATCAATCCGCCGGCGCCAATACATGGCTAAACTTAAGCGTTGCGGCGATTTCACCGCTTAAACGAAGGTCATCATGAGCAAACGCCTTGCTTCGGCGGCCCCGGTCGCGCTCGACGCAACCGACCGCCTGCTGCTGGCCGCGCTCGCGCAGGACGCGCGCCAGCCGGTCAGCGAACTCGCGCGCCAGGTCGGCCTATCGGCGCCCAGCACGGCCGAACGCGTGCGGCGGCTCGAAGCGCAGGGCGTGATCGGGCGCTTCACGGTGCAGATCGATCCGCGCGCGCTCGGCTACACGCTGCAGGCGATCGTGCGCGTGAAGCCTCTGCCCGGTCAGCTGCATCTGGTGGAAGACGTGATCCGGCGCATTCCGGAATTCGTCGAATGCGACAAGGTGACCGGCGACGATTGCTTCATCTGCCGCCTTTATCTGCATTCGATCGAACAGCTCGACGAGATTCTCGCGAAGGTCACCGAGCGCGCGGAGACGAGCACGGCGATCGTCAAATCGACGCCGGTCGCGCGACGCCTGCCGCCGCTCGATTGAGGGGAGTGGGCCCAAGCCCGAACGAAGCGCGCTACTGCTCGACCGCCTCGAAGAACGACAGCATCTCGGCGACCAGTTCGCCCGGCGCTTCCTCGGGCAGATAGTGCCCGCAGGCCAGCGCGCGGCCGCTCACGTCGCGCGCGACGTGCCGCCATTCAGCGAGCGCGTCGAAACATTTCTCGATCACGCCCTTGTCGCCCCACAGCACGCGCAGCGGACAGCCGATCTTGTTGCCGCGCTCGATGTCGGCACGATCGTGTTCGAGGTCGATGCTGGCCGACGCGCGATAGTCCTCGCACATCGCATGCACCGCGCCCGGTTGCGCGAGCGCGGCGCGATAGGCGTCGAGCGCGGCGGGCGCGAACGGCGCGAAGCCCGCGTGACGGCCGCCCATCACCGCATCGACATAGGCGGCCGGATTCGCGCCGATCAGCGTTTCGGGCAGCGGCTCGGGCTGGATCAGGAAGAACCAGTGGAAATAGTGCGTCGCGAACGTGCGGTCGGTGGCTTCGTACATCGCGAGCGTCGGCGCGATGTCGAGCAGCATCAGACGCTCGACCGCGTCCGCGTGATCGAGCGCCATGCGATGCGCGACGCGCGCGCCGCGATCGTGCGCGCAGACGAGAAAGCGCTCGAAGCCGAAGTGGCGCATCACCGCGACCTGGTCGGCGGCCATCGTGCGTTTCGAGTACGGCGTGTGCGCGGCATCGCTCGGCGGTTTGCCCGATGCGCCATAGCCACGCAGGTCGGTGGCGATCACGGTGAAATGTTGCGCGAGCGGCGCGGCACAGCGCTCCCAGATCAGATGCGACTGCGGATGGCCGTGCAGCAGCAGCAGAGGCGGTCCCGCGCCGCCCTTCACTCCGAAAATATCGACATCGCCCACGGCGACGCGAAAGGGCGTGAAATTCTCGAAGGCCATGGCGTCTCTTGGTCGTTTGAGGGTGTCAGCATTGTAGAAGCCCGTCATGTCCGCGCGAGGTGGGTTAACCCACGCAAACATAGAACCTGAACACTCCTTCGAACTGTTCCGCACGCGCGGGCCGCGCCGGGGCCATGGGCTTCACCTATAATCGCACGATCGTTCTTAAATTTTTGGGTGGCTTTGGGCGACCGCACCGTGGTTCAGCCTCGAAGGCGGTCGACGCCGCGGCAAGCAGAGATACCGCCTGGGCATCGACGCGGCGCAGGCCGGGTGCCGCTACACTCATCGAAGACACAGGAGACTCCCATCATGGCATTGCCCGCCGTTCTGCAAAATCTCGCGCTGCCCGTCGTCGCCTCGCCGATGTTCATCGTCAGCTATCCCGAACTGGTGCTGGCCCAGTGCAAGGCTGGCATCGTCGGCTCGTTCCCGGCCCTCAACGCGCGCCCGGCCGAACTGCTCGACGAATGGCTCACGCAAATCCAGGCGCAGCTCGCCGAACACAAGGCGGCCAACCCCGCGGCGATCATCGGGCCGATCGCCGTCAATCAGATCGTCCATCAGTCCAATACGCGGCTCGAACACGACGTGCGCGTGTGCGTCGAGCACAAGGTGCCGATCTTCATCACGAGCCTGCGCGCGCCGGCGCGCGAGATCGTCGACGCGGTGCACAGCTATGGCGGCATCGTGCTGCACGACGTGATCAACCTGCGGCATGCGCAGAAGGCGCTCGAAGCCGGCGTCGACGGTTTGATTCTGGTTGCCTCGGGCGCGGGTGGCCATGCGGGCACGACCTCGCCGTTCGCGCTGGTCGGCGAAGTGCGGCGCATTTTCGACGGCCCGATCGTGCTGTCGGGTTCGATCGCGAACGGCGGCTCGATTCTCGCCGCCCAGGCGATGGGCGCAGACCTTGCATACATGGGCACGCGCTTCATCGCGACCCAGGAAGCGCACGCGGTCGACAGCTACAAGCAGGCTATCGTCAACGCCAGCGCTTCGGACATCATCTACACGAACCTCTTTACCGGCGTGCACGGCAACTACATCCGCGAGAGCATTCTGAACGCGGGACTCGACCCGGACGCGCTGCCCGAATCGGACAAGACCAAGATGAACTTCGGCAGCGACAAGGCAAAGGCATGGAAGGACATCTGGGGCGCGGGCCAGGGCGTCGGCCTGATGGACGACGTGCCGAACGTCGGCGAACTCGTGCAGCGCCTGAAGCAGGAATACGACGACGCGAAGGCGCGGCTCGGTATCGTTCGCTGAGCGCGCCCGCCGCTCACCCGCATCCGTTACTGCGCGCCACGCGCCTCATGCCGGTATCGAAGCTCGCGCAACACTCGAAGCGAAGCGGCAAGCCCGCCGCTTCGAGCCGCGCGCCTACATGTTGCGCCGATACTGCCCGCCCACCTCGAACAGCGCGCGCGTGATCTGCCCGAGCGAACACACGCGCACCACCTCCATCAGCACCGCGAACACGTTGCCGTCGTCGATCACCGCGCGCTTCAGGCGTTCGAGCGCTTCAGGCGCGGTGTCGCGATGGCGCGCCTGGAACGCGCGCAGCCGCTGCAACTGACTCTGCTTTTCCGCATCGGTGGAACGCGCCAGCACGATCGGCCGCGGCGCTTCATGCGGATGCGCGCTCAGAAACGTGTTCACGCCGACGATCGGATACGAGCCGTCATGCTTGCGATGCTCGTACAGCATCGACTCGTCCTGGATGCGTCCACGCTGATAGCCGGTTTCCATCGCACCGAGCACGCCGCCGCGCTCGGTCAGCCGCTCGAACTCGGCCAGCACCGCTGCCTCGACGAGGTCGGTCAGCTCGTCGATCACGAAGCTGCCCTGGTGCGGATTCTGGTTCTTCGCGAGCCCCCATTCGCGATTGATGATGAGCTGGATCGCGACCGCGCGGCGCACCGAATCCTCGGTCGGCGTCGTGATTGCTTCGTCGAACGCATTCGTATGCAGCGAGTTGCAGTTGTCGTAGATCGCGATCAGCGCCTGCAGCGTCGTGCGGATGTCGTTGAAGTCGACCTCCTGCGCGTGCAGGCTGCGGCCCGAGGTCTGCACGTGATACTTGAGCTTCTGGCTGCGCTCGTTCGCGCCGTAGCGCTCGCGCATCGCTACCGCCCAGATGCGTCGCGCGACGCGGCCAAGCACCGTGTACTCCGGGTCCATGCCGTTCGAGAAGAAGAACGACAGATTCGGCGCGAAGTCGTCGATCGACATGCCGCGCGCGAGATACGCCTCGACGTACGTGAAGCCGTTCGCGAGCGTATAGGCGAGCTGCGAGATCGGGTTCGCACCGGCCTCGGCGATGTGGTAGCCGGAGATCGACACCGAATAGAAATTGCGCACGCCGTGCTCGACGAAATACGCCTGGATGTCGCCCATCACTTTCAGGCTGAACTCGGTCGAGAAGATGCAGGTGTTCTGCCCCTGGTCTTCCTTGAGGATGTCGGCCTGCACGGTGCCGCGCACGTTTTCGAGCGCAACGCGGCGCGTTGCCGCGAGTTCGCTTTCGCTGAGCGGGCGGCCTTGCTCCGCTTCCTTGCGTGCAATCTGCTGGTCGATCGCAACATTGAAGAACATCGCGAGGATCGTCGGCGCGGGGCCGTTGATCGTCATCGAGACCGAGGTTTCCGGCGAGCACAGATCGAAGCCGTCGTAGAGCGTCTTCATGTCGTCGAACGTCGCGACCGATACGCCCGAATTGCCGACCTTGCCGTAGATATCGGGGCGCTCGTGCGGCTCCTCGCCGTAGAGCGTCACGGAGTCGAACGCGGTCGATAGCCGTTTGGCCGGCATCCCTTCGGAGAGCAGCTTGAAGCGGCGGTTCGTGCGCTGCGGATCGCCCTCGCCCGCGAACATGCGGGTCGGGTCTTCGTTCTCGCGGCGAAACGGAAACACGCCGGCCGTGAACGGGAAATAGCCAGGCAGATTGTCGAGCAGCAGCCAGCGCAGAATCTCGCCGTGATCGGCGAATTTCGGCAGCGAGACTTTGCGGACTGGCAAGCCCGAGAGCGTCGTCACCGTGAGTGCGGTGCGGATTTCGCGCTCGCGAATGCGCACGACGTGTTCGTCGCCGGAATAGGCGGCGACGATTTGCGGCCAGGTGTCGAGCAGTTGGCGCTCGCGTTTGCCGAGCGCGACACTGCGTTGGTCGATCAGGGCATCGAGGGAGGAGAGCAACGGGTTGGATTGGGTCGCATCGAGGCTTGCGTTCGAGCTTGCGTGCGCTCGCGTATCGGACGATTCGTTGTCGGCAGCCTGCACCGCGTTTGCATCGCTCCGCGCATTGGCGTTCATATCCACGCCTGAACTGGCGGTCCCCGTCGCCACCATCGCCGTGCTCGCCCACGCCTGTGCTGCCACTCCTGCTTCGCCAAGCATCCGGCGCGTCTCGACCAGTTGCCAGCGTTCGCGTGCGATACGCGCCTGCGCGTCGGCACGCTCGCGGTAAGCGCGCAGCGTCCCGGCGATATCGGCCAGATAACGCACTCGCGCAGACGGCACGATCGCATGCAGGTTGCTCGAACAGCGCGCACCGTCGGGCGCGCCGAGCCGTCCGCCGCCCTCGCGCAAACCATGACGGCGCAGCGCCTCGGCGATATGCCGGTACAGCGCGGTCACGCCGTCGTCATTGAAACGCGACGCGATCGTGCCGAACACCGGCATCGCGCCCGGCGGCGTCGCGAAGTCGGCGCGGTTGCGCTGCACCTGTTTCGCGACGTCGCGCAGCGCGTCCTGCGCACCCTTGCGGTCGAACTTGTTGATCGCGACGAAGCTCGCGAAGTCGAGCATGTCGATCTTTTCGAGCTGGCTCGCCGCGCCGAACTCGGGCGTCATCACGTACAGCGACTCGTCGACGAACGGCACGATCGCCGCATCGCCCTGACCGATCCCGGACGTCTCGACGACGATCAGATCGAAGCGCGCCGCCTTACACAGCATCAGCGCGGCGGGCAGCGCATCGGAAAGCTCGCTCGACGCCTCGCGCGTCGCCATCGAGCGCATATAGACGCGCGCGCCGCCGCCCCAATCGCCGATCGCGTTCATGCGGATGCGGTCGCCGAGCAAGGCACCGCCCGATTTGCGGCGCGACGGGTCGATCGCGAGCACGGCGATGGTCAGCGCGTCGCCGTAGTCGAGCCGGAAGCGGCGGATCAGCTCGTCGGTCAGCGACGATTTGCCCGCGCCGCCCGTGCCGGTGATGCCGAGCACGGGCACGTAGGCCGCATCGGCCAGCGATCGCAGTTGGTCTCGCGCGGGAGCGTCGGCGCTGGCGGATTCGAACGCGCTGATCAGTTGGGCGAGGCGGCGGAAGACGGGAGTGGTGGAGTCGGTGGAGTCGGCGCAGCGCGTGCTCGCGCGCGCCGCTTCGCACGGCCGGCTCGCTCCGGCACCTTGCCCACCTTGCACGTCGTCTGCCTCGCGAATTGCCGGGGCGGCCTCGCTCGCCTCGGCTCGCCGCTCATCGATATGCGCCGTCTCCAGCGAACCAGAACCGCCGAAGCGCGGCAACGGCTGCGCGGCAAGCCCGGCGAGCCATTCGTCCACCGGCGCCGGCCGTGCCGCACCGGCCGCGCGCGCGCCTTCGACACAGCGCGCGATCATGTCGTCGATCATGCCTTGCAGACCGAGCCGCTGGCCGTCGTGCGGCGAGTAGATTTTCTCGACGCCGTCGCGTTCGAGCGCGGCGATTTCCTCGGGGACGATCACTCCGCCACCGCCGCCGAACACCTTGATACGCTCGCCGCCGCGCGCGCGCAACAGCTCGACGAGATAGCGGAAGTATTCGTTGTGGCCGCCCTGGTAGCTCGACACGGCGACGCCGTCGGCGTCCTCGTTGAGCGCGGCGGTCGCGACTTCATCGACGGAGCGGTTGTGGCCGAGGTGAATCACCTCGACGCCGCTCGCCTGCAGGATGCGTCGCATGATGTTGATCGACGCATCGTGGCCGTCGAACAGCGCGGCGGCGGTAACGAAGCGCAGCCGCCGGCCGGCGGGCAACGCGTGGCTGCCGGCGCGCCGCGGCGTGGACAGATCGGTCATGTCTCCCCCGGATCATGAGCTGACGGGTGCTGGCAACCAGTATAGCCAAACGGGGTAAGGCGGCAGGAGCGCAGGCCCGGCGAGCGGTCCGGGGGCTTGGGCGGACGGTTCGGCGTCGTTGTCCGACTGCGCTTTTGAGCACGCTTTTTTGAGCACGCGGAGCGACGTATTCGGCGCGCGCCCGCGAAGCGTTTTTCGACTCGCTACCGCACCGCCAGCGCCTTGATCTGTTCGAGCGACGGCCACAGCGACTCGCTCCCGAAGCGCGCGACGAGAAAATCGACGAACGAACGCACCTTCGCCGACAGATGCCGCCGGCTCGTATAAACGACGTGAATCGGCAACTCGCGCGGCGGCACTTCGTCGACGAGCAGCGGCACGAGGCGCCCTTCGGCGAGATCGCCGCCGATCACCTCGGTGCCGAGCATCGCGATGCCCGCGCCGTGCAGCACGACCACGCGCTGCGCTTCGAGCTGGTTGACGACCAGATTGCCCGACAGACGCGCGCGCGAGGACGCCTCTCCGGTCACGACTTCGAGCGCCGACACGCCCGAGTACTGCAGATAGTTGTGGCGCGCCAGATCGGCGACGCTCTTCGGCGCGCCATGCTTGCGCAGATAGGCCGGCGAGGCGCACAGCACGAGATGCGCGGTCGCGATCTGCCGCGCGATCAGCGACGACGACTTCAGCCCGCCCGGCGAGGCGCGGATCGCGACGTCGAAGCCCTCGTCGATCAGCTCGACGACGCGGTCGGACAGCGTCATATCGACGGTGACCTGCGGATACTGCGCGGCGTAGTCCGCGACCGCGGCCATCACATGACTCAGGCCGAATGCCGACAACGACGATACGCGCAGCCGCCCCTGCGGCACGACGCTCGCCGCGCCAACCGCCTGGCCGGCTTCGTCGAGCTCGGTGAGCGCCTGGCTCAGACGCTCGTAGTATTCGCGGCCCGCCTCGGTCGGCGCGACGCGGCGCGTGGTGCGGTTCAGGAGCCGCGCGCCGAGCTGCTGCTCGAGATGCATCACGTGCTTGCTCGCCATCGCCGCCGACATCTCCATGCGCTCCGCCGCGCCGACAAAACTGCCGGCCTCGACCACGTGGCGAAACACTTTCATGCTGACGAGGGTATCCATCTCAATCGCTCGCTTCAGGAATCAATCGACGCCATTTTGCCGGGTTTATCAAAAGAACGGCAGCAAAGGCTCGTCTCGACGATGCCCGAAAACGACAAAGCCCGCGTTCCGGCCGGAACGCGGGCTTTGTGGCGAGACTTGGGTGCTACTCAGAACTTCGTGCGCAGCCCCGCGCCGTACGTGTTGCCGCTCGACTGACCGGTGATGTGGTCATACAGGTACGCGGCATAGATGTCCGTGCGCTTGGACAGCGGGTAGTCGTAGCCGACCGCCGCCGTCTGGCGCGTCTGGTTCGAGCCGCCGCCGTTACGCGAATACGCGTACGACGCCATCACCGAGCCCGGGCCGAACGGCACCGTCACGCCGCCCTGTCCCGTGTTGACGTGCCAGCTCGTGACCTGCTGGTTGTTGTACGTGTACATGTACTGGCCGTACAGCTTGACGAACTTCAGGTCGTACGAGACGCCCGCCTGCGCGACGCTCTGGCTGCGCAAGCCGGGCACGCCCGAGGTCTCGAAGCTGCCGAGGTCGCCCGGCACGTTGTTGAAGTTCACGTACTGGTACACCGCGGTCGCCGCGAACGGGCCGTGGAAGTACAGCACCTGGCCGCTCCACTTCTTCGCGCCGTTCTGCGTCGTGTTGCCGAGCGCGTACATCGCCGTCGCCGAGAGTCCGTTGAAGTTCGGCGTCGCATACGACACCGCGTTGTTCCAGCCCGAGTCGCCGGTTACGCCCTGATCGGTCGTGTAGCTCGGGAACGTACCGAGGCCGAGATAGGTGTGATAGACCATCGGCGAGAACACGTACGAATCGATGAACGGATTGAACAGGATCGTCGAGACGAACAGCGGCGTCGTGAGACGGCCGGCCGTGACCGTGCCGTACGGCGATTCGATGCCGACGTAGGCGTTGCGCGAGAACGTCGTGTCGCCGGTGAAGCGGCCGTACTCGCCGGTCTGCGCGCGGAAGAAGCCTTCGATCGTGAAGATCGCCTTGTAGCCGTTGCCCAGATCCTCGGTCCCCTTGAAGCCCCAGTACGAGGTGGACATGCCGCCGCCCGACACCACCGCCGCCGCCTTGCCGTCCGGGAATTTCTGCGAGCCGACCCATTCGTCGACCTGGCCGTAGAGCTGCACGCTCGATTGCGCGAAAGCGGACGATGCGCTCGCCAGCAAGGCAGCGCAGACGCTGGCCTTGAGAGTGGTCTTCAGCGCGCTGCTGAGGCTTGTTTTCATGGAATCTCCAATCTTTGTCAAAAGGGTGTGGCTGTGCGAAAGGGGGCGCTCGCGCGAACCATTGTTGTTATCCGTTCGACCGTCGAGCCAATCGGGGCTGGACCATCTTTACGGACCATTTTTATGAACAAAAATAGTGCTGCTTATTGCCGGTATATCGGTCTGCTTAGTTTGGTCGTTGATCGGCCTGATACGGCGGCTTGCCGGGGGCCTCGCCGGCCCGCCGAAGATGGCGCGAGTGCCGCATGGGGCGCGGCGGACGGCGCGCCGAAGGGGTAGTGACGCTCCGTATGACAGCGAAATGACGCGCCGCCGCGAGAATGCCCTGATTTGGCAGTGGCGGGTACGTCGCAGCCTGGCGTTTTCAGAAAAGTGTGGCGTCGAAACGTCAGATTGGGGATGACGCGGGGGATGGGAGGGGAGAACGTGAAGCGGTGGACGTAAAACGGCGGCGGTGATGCGGCGGAATCGCCGCGAGCGCCAAGGGGAAACGGAGCAGCGGAGGACTGGAAGATTGGAGCGACGGCAGCAGGCGCTGCCCGATGAGCGCCGCTAACCAGACCGGTTAGTTGCGATAAGGCGAGCCTTCCGGCTGACGCGGATCGTCGGACGGGCGCTGCATCGCGCGCGCGGCGCCGCGCTCTTCGTTGTAGCGGGCAACGTCGGCCCGAATCGAGCCGTTGCGCATCGGCACGCTGGGCGGCGGACGCGGCACCGGCCGCGCGTCGGCGCTGACCGGCGTGATGGCGCCGGCGTATTGCATATGCCCGCGCCCGTCGGCGTACCCGGACGATGGTCCTGTGACGCGGCGCATGCCCGGCTTATAGCCGCCGAAGCCGTCGCCATAATTGGCGTCCGCGAAGTTCGCGCCACGCGGCATGCGCGGATCGCGCGCGCTCATCGCATTGCGGAAAGGCCGTGCGCTGGAGAGGCCGACGGCACCGGCATAGTGGCCGCTGTGCATCTGCATGCCCATGGCGCTGTTGGCGCCGCCATGCGCAAAACCGGCACCGCCGCCGTGCGGCATGCCAGGTCCTTTTGCATAGGCGAACGAACACAGCGCGGCAATGACCACGCCCCACGCCCAGCGCCTCGTTCTCGACAACCCGTCCACCTTGTGACTCTCGCGCCCGAAGACTTGCCTGACATCCACCGTTCGAGCTGCGGTGGACGATTGCGGGACTGGCGAAAAGCGCCGCGTTCATCGCGCGGCGCGGGTATCCCTACGGCCTTTGAACCGTAATTTATGGGCGTCGGCAAAGGGTGTCGAGCCAAAAAGTGTTAGGTCTCATCGGTTGATGTAACACCTTGTTACTGCGACGTTTTTCTGCGACAAAGCCCTTGCGCGACGGCTCTGGAAGGGCTTCCTGGCGGGCGTTTGCGCGATTCCGCGCGAACCTCGCGCAGCCGCCGCGGCATCGGCTTGCCTGGCCGATTACGTGTCCGATCGTTAAACCGGCGAGGCCTCGGCGAAGCGCGTTACCCGTACTGAAACCTTACAGCGGCCAGCACGGGCCATGCCGCTCGCGGCTGGCCCGTTGATGCACAGCAATCATTAATCGATTCGGCAAATGAATTTGCTTTTTGAATCGAATTTCAACAACAATAGCCGCTTCCCATTGCGGGAAACGGCGCTCCCGGGCGCGTCCCGCACTCTTTCGCGTCATTGAATCGAGATTCCGACATGGCTCGCCCCAAACTACTTCCCGACAACTTCACCCTGTGCCTCGTGGGCACCGTGATCCTCGCCAGCCTTCTGCCCGTGCACGGGCAAGCCGCCGTGGGGTTCAACTGGGTGACCAACATCGCCGTCGGTCTGCTGTTCTTCCTGCACGGCGCCAAGCTCTCACGCGAAGCGATCATCGCGGGCGCGACGCACTGGCGCCTTCATGCGGTAGTGCTGCTGAGCACGTTCGCGCTCTTTCCGCTGCTCGGCCTCGCGCTTAAGCCGCTCCTTTCGCCGCTTGTCACGCCGGCTCTCTATGCGGGGGTCCTCTTCCTCTGCACGCTGCCATCGACGGTCCAGTCGTCGATTGCGTTCACGTCCATTGCCAAGGGCAACGTACCGGCCGCGGTGTGCAGCGCGTCGGCCTCGAGCCTGCTCGGCATCTTCATCACCCCAGCGCTCGTCAGCGTCGTCATCACCAATCAGGCGGCGAGCGGCGGCGGCTCGCCGTGGCATACGATCGGCAACATCGTGCTGCAACTGCTGGTGCCGTTCATTGCCGGCCAGCTGCTGCGCCCGCTGATCGGCAAGTGGATCGAGCGCAATCGCAGCGTGCTGAAGTTCGTCGACCAGGGCTCGATCCTGCTCGTCGTGTACGGCGCGTTCAGCGAGGCTGTCAACGAAGGCCTGTGGCATCAGATTCCGCTCTCCGCGCTCGGCGGCCTCGTGGTGGTGAGCGCCGTTCTGCTGGCGCTCGCACTGGCCGTGACGATGTTGACCAGCAAGCGGCTCGGCTTTAGTCGTGCCGACCAGATCACGATCATCTTCTGCGGTTCGAAGAAGAGCCTTGCCGCCGGCGTGCCGATGGCCAAGGTCATCTTCGCCTCGCATGCGGTGGGCGCCGTGGTGCTGCCGCTGATGCTGTTCCACCAGATCCAGTTGATGGTGTGCGCCGCGCTCGCGCAGCGCTGGGGCGCCCGCGACCTCAGCGGCGAAACTGCGGCCGCCGCGCAGCAGCCCGCCGCGGCCGTCGCGCGCCGTTGAGAACACGCGCAATGCAAACAGGACATTCATAAGCGCCCTCCCTGAGCGTCGTCGTTTGAAAAAGCCGCCTTGTGCGGCTTTTTTTCGTTGGCTGTGTCGTTATTTCACGCCCAAACGCTCGCGCTGTCGCCTCGGCCTGATGGCATAGGAAAATTCCTGGAGCCTTGCCCACACCATGTTTAGTGAATTTTACTAAACATAAAAATTCACTTTAACTCCATAAAATACGGGTATTTACGGGTGATTAACCACGCGTTTTCGGGGTGTTTCGCGTACGTTTTACTATACAATCGCCCGAACCCAACCCATGAGCCGCGTCGGCGCGGCTGCTTCATTCGATGGCTACAACCATCCGCGACGTCGCCCGCGCGGCCAGCGTTTCGATCGGCACCGTCTCGCGTGCGCTGAAAAACCAGCCCGGTCTCTCCGAGGCCACCCGCGAGCGCGTCGTCGAAGCGGCGCGGCAGCTCGGCTACGATCCGGCGCAACTGCGTCCGCGCATCCGCCGCCTGACCTTCCTGCTGCATCGTCAGCACAACAATTTCGCCGCCAGCCCGTTCTTCTCGCACGTGCTGCACGGTGTCGAAGATGCCTGCCGCGAGCGCGGCATCGTGCCGTCCGTGCTAACCGCCGGCCCGACCGAGGACGTGATTCACCCGTTGCGCCTGCACGCGCCCGACGCCGTGGCGATCGCCGGCTTCGTCGAGCCCGAAACGCTCGCCGCACTGGTCGCGATGCAGCGCCCGCTCGTGCTGATCGATCTGTGGTCGCCGGGCCTGCGCTCGGTCAATCTCGACAACGCCGCCGGGGCCGCGCTCGCGATGCGCCATCTGTTCGGGCAGCAGCGCAAGCGCATCGCGTTCATCGGCGGCTCGCTCGCGCATTTCAGCATCGCCGAGCGTGCGCTCGGCTACCGGCGTGCGTTCTTCGAAGCGGGACTGCTGTTCGACCCGTCGCTCGAAGTGAACATCGACGCCGGGCTCGACCCCGACACCGGCGCCGCGCGCGCGATGCAGCGCCTGCTCGACGCGCCGGGCCCGCGCCCCGACGCCGTGTTCGCCTATAACGACGCCGCCGCGCTCGCCGCGCTGCGCGTGTGCCTCGCGCGCGGCCTCAGCGTGCCCGACGACATCGCGATCATCGGCTTCGACGATATTCCCGCCGCCGCCCACGCCACCCCGCCGCTGTCGACGATCGCGGTCGACAAGGAAGCGCTCGGCCGGCGCGGCGTCGAACTGCTGCTCGAAGACTCGCCCGCCGAGCTCGAGGTCCGCTTGCCCGTTCAACTCGTTGCCCGTGCCAGTACTTTGGTGAAAACGCCATGACGCAAACCGATCCGCTTCACCCCGCCGCCGACGCCGCCAAGGCGCCGCCCGTCGCCAGCTTCCGCCACCGCGCGTTCCTGCTCGCGCACATCGAGGACACGCTGCGCTTTTACGCGCCGAACGTGCTCGACCCGAGCGGCGGCTTCTATCATTTCTTCCGCGACGACGGCTCGATCTACGACCACACCACGCGCCACCTCGTCAGCAGTTGCCGCTACGTGTTCAACTACGCGATGGCGTATCGCCAGTTCGGCGACCCCAAGCACCTCGACTATGCGCGCCACGGTCTGCGCTTTCTGCGCGACGCGCACTGGGACGCGCAGCACGAGGGCTACGACTGGGAGCTCGAATGGCGCGACGGCAGCAAGCGCACGCTCGACGCGACGCGCCACTGCTACGGCCTCGCGTTCGTGCTGCTCGCGTACTCGCATGCGGCGATGGCCGGCATCGAGGAAGCGAAGCCGATGATCGGCGCGACCTTCGAGCTGATGGAGCACCGCTTCTGGGATGCCGCCGCCGGCCTCTACGCCGACGACGCCTCGGCCGAATGGCAGGTCAGCTCGTATCGCGGGCAGAACGCCAACATGCACACGACCGAGGCGCTGCTCGCCGCCTACGAGGCGACCGGTCATCTGGTCTACCTCGATCGCGCCGAGCGCGTCGCGTCGAACATCACGCTGCGCCAGGCGAAGCTGTCGCAAGGGCTCGTGTGGGAACACTTTCACGCGGACTGGTCGGTCGACTGGCATTACAACGAGGAAGACAGCTCGAACATTTTCCGCCCGTGGGGCTTCCAGCCCGGCCATCAGACCGAATGGGCGAAGCTGCTGCTGATTCTCGAACGCTTCCGCCCGCTGCCGTGGCTGCTGCCGCGCGCAATCGAACTGTTCGACGCCGCCATGACGCACGCCTGGGACGAAGACCACGGCGGCCTCTATTACGGCTTCGGCCCCGACGGCACGGTCTGCGATCACGACAAGTACTTCTGGGTACAGGCCGAAACGTTCGCGACCGCCGCGCTGCTCGGCAAGCGCACCGGCAACGAGCGCTTCTGGGACTGGTACGACGAAATCTGGCGCTATAGCTGGACGCATTTCGTCGATCACCAGTACGGTGCGTGGTATCGCATCCTCACCTGCGACAACCGCAAGTACAGCGACGAAAAGAGCCCGGCCGGCAAGACCGACTATCACACGATGGGCGCGTGCTACGAGGTGCTCGCGCATGCGCTCGGCGAAAACGCGGCGGCTGAATCCACCGCCCCCGCCGCAGCGGCTTCCGCGGAGAAAACACAATGAGCGCAACCACAGGCTTCCCCGTTTTTGTCTCCGCCGGCGACATCCTCACCGACCTCGTGCGCACCGGCGCCTCGCAGTGGCTCTCGCGTCCAGGCGGCGCGGGCTGGAACGTCGCGCGCTGCGTCGCGCGGCTCGGCTTGCCGAGCGCGAGCGCGGGCTCGCTCGGCGTCGATAATTTCTCCGACGAACTGTGGGACGCGAGCGTCGCCGCCGGCCTCGACATGCGCTTCCTGCAGCGCGTCGAGCGCCCGCCGTTGCTCGCGATCGTGCATCAGACGCATCCGCCCGCGTACTTCTTCATGGGCGAGAACGGCGCCGATCTCGCGTTCGATCCGGCACAGCTGCCGGCCGGCTGGATGAGCGAGGTGAAGTGGGCGCACTTCGGCTGCATCAGCCTCGTGCGTCAGCCGCTCGGCGACACGCTGGCGAAGCTCGCGGCCGAGTTGCGTGCGCGCGGCGTGAAGATCAGCTTCGATCCGAACTATCGCAATCTGATGGAACACGGCTACGAGCCGACATTGCGCCGGATGGCCGCGCTCGCGGACCTCATCAAGGTATCGGACGAAGACCTGCGCATGATCTTCAAGACCCACGACGAAGCCGCCGCGCTCGCGCAATTGCGCGCGCTGAATCCGGCCGCCACGGTGCTCGTCACGCGCGGCCCCGACGCGGCGCTGCTGCTCGACGGCGCCGCGGTGATCGAGGCGAAGCCGCCGCGCGTCGCCGTGGTCGATACGGTCGGCGCGGGCGATGCGTCGATCGGCGGGCTGCTGTTCAGCCTGATGAGCGCGCCGCAACGCGCGTGGCCCGAGCATCTCGCGTTCGCGCTCGCGGCGGGCGCGGCGGCCTGCGGACATGCGGGCGCGCATGCGCCGACGCTCGACGAGGTCGTGGCGTTGCTGTGATGACCTCGCCGTGATGGCGTCGCTGTAACTTTCCTGCCTTGGGGTGCGCGTAGTGTCGTCGGTGTCGGGAACATCCTGCACGCGAAGCGCCGCCCCGAGCGCTCTCTTGGGCACGCTCGGGCCCGGAGCCGAACCGCCATTGCCGTGCTACGATGAAAACATCGAGACCTTTGCAAAAAGGAGCGAGGCCATGGAAGACGTCACCTACACCAAAGGGATCTACACGGCCACGGCGTCGATAAGAGAAATCGCACAGGACGCCTGGCAGGGTCTCGTCACACTGGCGCGCGACGAAGGCGAGCCCGCCGCCGATCAGGAAACCACGCTCTACGAAGTCGAATCCACTTCGTCGACACCGGAAGAGGCGCTCGAAGAAGCCAAGGCGCTCGCTCATCGTATCCTCGGGGAAATCGAACTGTAGGCCGAACTTCAGGCAGCGCGCCGCGTTCGCCCACCCGCGCATCGCGCGCGCCGCTGCCGGAATCGGCCGGCTGGAGGCGATCATGGCTGAGCAGCTTTTTCTCTACGGCGTGTATTCGATACACGTCCGCCCGCTCGAACTCGACGGCGCGCGCTGGGATGCAGAGTACGAAATCCGCCATCGCGAAAAAGCCGTCAAGACGTGGACCACCGTCGGCGGCGACGCGGGCTATGCCGATCAGGCCGAAGCGGTGGAAAACGCGCATCGGCAAGCTGTGAACGATATCGAACATGGCGCGGGAATTCCGAAGCCGCGCGTGTTTCCGTGAGGGGTCGGGATGCGCCTGTTTGGGCGCGGTGAGATTCGCTGCTTCGCAACGCGGTGCGGCGCGGCGCGATTGAGCGCCGTACGCTGCGAAGCACGGCAACACGTCGGCGATTACCGGTAATCGAGGGTATCCACGACCTTCGTGATTTTCCAGGTGCCGTTTTCCTGACGCAAAAATACGATATTGGTCTGCTTGTCTTTCGAGCCGAACGTAACGGGTACGAGCGCCACCTTGTCAAGCATGACGGCGGGATGCACGGCGATATGTGCGGCCCAATCCTTCTCGTCGAAGTCTTGTGCTTTCGTGAAGTATTCCGCGTCTTCGGCCAGGTTATTGGCCTTGTATTGCTTTCGTAAAAAATCAACGGTTGCTTTGGCAACGTGCCGGTTTATCTCTGCGTTCATGACCGGATAATCGCGATCAGCGGCAAGGTGTGGAATAAACCATGTATAGAAATCTTTGACTTGTGTCTCGGGAGTGATCTGCCCGTCATGGGTCGTGCTTCCCGCGTATGAAATGTTATTAAAGGCCAGTAACAGAGTGGCGATAAAAATCGTCAGATATTTTTTCATGTACTCAAAATCCCAGTCGTAACGGCGCGCGCAATCCGCGCTCTCATCCCACGGTCAAAATTTCATCCTAACCCGGTTTGCCCCCCTCTGCGCGAGCCACGCGCCATGCTACGCTGTGCCCGTTTTCATCCTCACGAGCAGGTGATGGCAAGCGAACCGTCAGACCGTTTTGCGCCCCTCGGCGACGCCGACGCAGACGCGCCGAAGCGTCGCGCGCGCGGCAGCCGCGAAATGCGTCTCGACGATCGCGTGGTGATCGCGCACGGCATGCCGACGCCGCTCTGGCAGGACCTCTACCATCGCGCGCTCGGGGTGCGCTGGCCGGTGTTTTTCGTGGCGCTCGCGGTGCTGTTCCTGCTGCTCAACACGACGTTCGCCGCGCTCTACATGTTCGGCAACGCGCCGATCGCGAATCAGTTTCCGAAGGGCTTCGGCGGCGCGTTCTTCTTCAGCGTCGAAACGCTCGCGACGGTCGGCTACGGCGACATGCATCCGCAAACCGTCTACGCGCACTGGGTCGCGACGCTCGAAATCTTCGTCGGCATGTCGAGCATCGCGTTGGCGACGGGGCTCATCTTCGCGCGCTTCTCGCGGCCGCACGCGAAGATCATGTTCGCGCGCTACGCGGTGGTCCGGCCGATCGACGGCCGCATGACGCTGATGGTGCGCGCGGCCAACGCACGCCAGAACGTGATTGCCGAAGCGCGCGCACGGCTACGCATCCTGCGTCAGGAGACGTCCGTCGAAGGCTTCTCGCTGTACAAGCTCTACGACCTCGCGCTCGTGCGCGACCAGCATCCGGTGTTCAAGCTCGGCTGGATGCTGATGCACGTCATCGACGAAAGCAGTCCGCTGTTCGGCGAAAACGCCGAAACGCTCAAGGGCAGCGACATGTCGCTGCTGCTCACGCTCGAAGGCATCGACGAATCGACGTCGCAAACGATGCAGGCGCGCCATATGTGGACCTGCGAGCAGATCTTCTGGCAGCACCGTTTCGTCGACATCATGAGCGAGCGCGACGGCATGAGCCACATCGACTATTCGCATTTCGACGAGATCGCGCCGCTCGAGGCGGCGCCGTTGCAAATGGACCCCGCCGCGCGGCAAACGCCCTAAGCGGCGCGCCGCGCCATCAGAACTTGTGGCGTATGCCCACCACGCCCACCACCTGCGTTCTCGAACTCGACGGATTGCTCACCCCCTCGATAGCCGCCACCGTATTCGCCGACGAGCGCTGATAGATCGCATTCAGATAAAGATCGGTGCGCTTCGACAGGAAATACTGCACGCCCGCGCTGGTTTGCAGGTAATGCATGCTCGGCTCGGTACTCTGCGTCGTCAGAACCTGCGTGTAGGTCTCGCCGATCGCGAACAGCAACGCGGGCATGAAACGGTAGCGGAAGCTGCCTTCGTAGTTGTTGAAGCGCTGCGACGACCCTGTCTGTAAATTGAACAGTGAGGTCGTGTACAGCAAGCCGAACGTGGCGTCGCCGAATTCGTAAGTACCGGCCGCGCCCCATATCTGCTGCTTCGTAATGCCCTTCAGGAACGTATAGTAGTTATCCGAAGGAATCGCACCGGTGGTGTCGAGCGCCGGATTGTCGAGCACCACGTAGGCCACGCCGAGATGCACCGGTCCCTGCGCATAGGTGCCGCCGACGCTCCAGCTGCGGTTCGCCGCGAAGTTCGTCGAATTGGAAAAGCCGTACATCGCATTGCCCTGCAAACCGGAGAAACTCGGCGTCACGTATTTCACCGAGTTGTCGGTGCGGAACGTGTTGTTCAGGTCGTCGGTATCGAAGGGATGCAGCGCGAACTGCGTCAATGACGTGCTTGCGCCGATCTGCAACGGCGCGAGCGAATCCTGCGCGGCGTTGTACTGGCGGCCCATCGTAAAGGTGCCCCAGCGCGGGTTCGACATGCCGACCCACGCCTGGCGGCCGAACAGGCGGCCGTTCGCGCTCGCGGTGCCGGTCTCGATGTTGAAGCCGTTCTCCAGCTTGAAGATCGCCGTGGTTCCGCCGCCGAGGTCTTCCGAGCCCGTCATGCCCCAGCGCGTGCCCTGCTCGTTGCCGCCCGTCGCCTGCCAAGTCGAACTGCCCTTCTGGTTGCTCGTGTACGTGATGCCGGAATCGACGATGCCGTACAACGTCACGCTCGATTGCGCGACCGCGTTGCCGCACAGTGCAACGCCCATTCCGGCGCCCGCCAGCGCCATCGCCAAACCTTTGCTGTTCATCTGTGTTTTCCCCTGTCTTGAGTGTTCGGATCTGGATGCCGAAGCCGCGGATACCGTTTGTGCCTACGCCACCCACATGTTTTATTGAATAAAACAATGTGTTATTAATTATTTGAAATGCAAAAACGGTAGGTCAAGGCAGGGATAAAACTCTGGTTTTCACGCATTGACGACAATATGCGACACAGGAAGTTTTATCAGCCGATACGGCGCAAATCCTTGCCTATCAAGGTCTATCGAATTGAACACCCGAATGGCAAGGCTTTGGACGAACGACTTGACCTGCAATAATGTCTGTCGTTAAATATTGATATGCTGTTTTATTAAATAAAACACGCGAAGCGTTTATCGGGCGACGTCCCCCTTCGGAGGGACGCCGGCCATCGCAAAAGGAGTTCTGTTTGACGCCCAATAACAACACTTCGGCGGCCTCTTCAAGCGCGCCGTTCTTCGTCGCCGAACCTGCGGGTGCCCGGCTGCCGATCGTTTTCGATTCGCCCCACAGCGGCATTGCGCTGCCGGCCGACTTCGGCACCTGCGCGCCGGTGTCCGCGATCCGCACGTCGTGGGACGCATTCGTCGACGAACTGTGGGCGGGCGTGCCTGAACACGGCGGCGTGCTGATCGGTGCGCATTTTCCGCGCGCCTATATCGACCCGAATCGCGCGCTCGCCGATATCGACGCGCAACTGCTCGCCGAGCCGTGGCCCGAACCGCTGTCGCCCGAGAAGTACACGCTGCGCGGCATGGGGCTGATCCGGCGCGATGCCTTGCCGAACCAGCCGATGTACGACCGCAAGCTGTCCGTCGCCGAGGTGCGGCACCGGATCGACGCGTACTACCGCCCCTACCGCGCGGCGCTCGCCGCCGCGGCGGAACGCGCGTACGCGGAACACGGCGCGCTGTGGCACGTCGATTGCCATTCGATGAAATCGCGTGGCAACGAGATGAACGTCGACGCGGGCGCGGCGCGGCCCGACTTCGTCATCAGCGACCGGCGCGGCGCCACCGCCGCGCCGGCCTTCACGCAATGGGTGGCCGACTGGTTCAGCGGCGCCGGCTATCGCGTGCAGATAAACGAGCCGTATCAGGGCGGCGACCTGCTGACCGCCGTCAGCGATCCGGAGCGGCACCGCCATAGCATCCAGATCGAACTGAATCGCGCGCTCTACATGGACGAAGCCGCGTTCGTCAAACACACGGGCTTCGCCGCGCTCAAGCGCGATCTCGACGCGTTTGCCGCCGCGCTCGCCGCTTACGTGCACGCGCAACTCGCCGCCTTGCGCGCGGCGCCGTGAATCGTGAAGGAGCAACCGTGAACTACATCGTCGATTCCGTCGACAGCGCGCTCAAGCTGCTCAGCCATGTCGCCGAGCATCCTGGCCTGGGCGTCACCGAACTCGCGAACCGACTCGGCATCAACAAGTCGCGCGCGTACCGGATGCTATGCACGCTCGAACTGCATCGCTTCGTCGTGCTGGACACCCGCGCGTCGACCTACTCGCTCGGCCCGCAGGCCTTCGTGATCGGCGTCGCCGCGGCCCAGCAGAACACGCTGGTGCGCTCCGCGCAAAAGCACATGCTCTCGCTGAACCAGGCGATCAACGAAACCGTCGTGCTGCGCGTTCGCGAAGGGCTGGAAACCGTGTGCGTCGCCCGTTGCGAGACCACGCACGAAATGCGCACCGTCGGTGCGGTCGGCAATCGCCGGCCGCTCAATAGCGGCGCGTCCGGCCGAATCCTGCTCGCGTTCGCGCCCGCCGCCGTCAGGACCGAATATCTGGCACGCCTGAAGAAATTGCCGCAGCCCCCGGACTTGATGAAGCTCGTCGACGAACTCGATGCGATCGCGCGCAAAGGCTATGCGGTCAGCGTAGGCGAGGTCACGGCCGGCGCGGTCGCGATCTCGGTGCCGGTGCACGACGTGAGCGGCGACACGATTGCGGCGGTCAGCATTTCGGGGCCGGAAATGCGCATCAGCCGGATCGAGATTCCCGATTACCTCGAACGTCTGCAGGCATGCAGCCGCACGATTTCCGCCGAGCTAGGCTACGCCGCGCCGCAGCTCACGCCGCAACCGGCATGACAGGAAGCCGCCCATGACTCCACTTGGTCCCTCCGCGGCGCCCGTCGCCGACGATCCTCTTGCGCCGCGCAGCCATGCCGGCGACGCCGTCCGCGACGAGGACAACCACGGCGGCAGCGGCAACAAACCGCACGGCAAGATGCTGCACCCTGTCGTGATGATGATCTGGGTGCTGCTCGCCGCGGTGGCGCTCACCTATCTGATCGATGCCGGCCACTTCGAGCGGCGCGACAAGCTGGTGGTGCCGGGCACGTACCAGGTCGTACCGAAGAGCCGAAGTCTCGCCACGCTGGCCGCACCGCGCGTCAGCAAAAGCACGCCCGAACAGGCCGCGCCGGCGAGCCTCGTCTCCGCGTTCGTCGCGGTGCCCAACGGCCTCATCAAGAATGCGCCGCTGATCTTCATGGTGATGTTCGTGGGCGGCATGTTCGGCGTGATGCGCAAGACAGGCGTGGTAGACGCGGGTATCGACAGGCTGTTGCAACTCACCGCCGGCAACGTCTATGTGCTCGCACCGCTGCTGATGCTGCTGATCGGTCTCGGCAGCACGCTGCTCGGCTTCATCTCCGAATACCTCGTGATCATTCCGATGGTGCTGGTGCTGTCGCGGCGGCTCGGCCTGTCGAACCTGTTCGCGGTCGGCCTCGTCGCGATTGCGGCGAAGATTGGCTATATCGCGTCGGTGACCAACCCATTGTCGCTCGCGGTCGCGCAGCCGATCGTCGGCGTGCCGCTCTTCAGCGGCATTGCCATGCGTATCGGCGTGTTCGTCGTGTTCCTGACGCTCGGCATCCTGTATCTGCTGATCCACGTGCGGCGCAGCGGCTACCGGCTCGCGGCCGCGCGCGCGAGCATCGGCGAACATCCGCGGGCCGCGCTGTCGCGCCGCCACAAGGCGACCCTCGCCGTGCTGGCGATCGCCGCCGCCATGCTGGTGATCGGCACGCGCGAGCTGCATTGGGGCAATGTGGAGCTATCGGCGTTCTACATCTTCATCAGCATCGTGACGGCGGCGGTCGGCCGGCTCGACTCGCGCGGCGCGGCCGATGCGTTCGTCGACGGCATGAAGGGCATGATGCTGGCGGGTCTGCTGATCGGGCTCGCCGCCTCGGTCGAACTGATCCTGCAGAACAGCCTCGTGCTCGATACGCTGATCGAGCGCTTCACGCGCCTTGCGAATGGCCAGTCGCCGGTCTGGGTCGCCAACGGACTAATGGCGGTGCAGATGGTGCTCGACGTGTTCATTCCGTCGGTGTCCGGCAAGGCCGCGGTCAGCATGCCGATCATCGGACCGATCGCGCAACTCTCCGGCGTCAGCGGACAGACCTCGGTGCTCGCATTCGTGCTGGGGGGCGGCTTGACGAACATGGTGACGCCGACCTCGGGGATGCTGCTCGCCTATCTCGCCACCGCGCGGGTCGGCTTCGGCCAGTGGCTGCGCTTTATCCTGCCGCTCTTCGTGATGCTGCTTCTGCTCTCGGGCGGCGCACTGGCGCTCGCGGTGTGGACCGGGTACTGAACACGCGGTGAACGCCCCAGGGCATACCCGAAGCGCGCCGCCGCGTGGCAAATCCAGCTCAAAAGCCCGTCAAAACGCGCGACTCCTCGCGCCCGTTCACGGGCGCGCGATTAAAGAAGAAAGAAATCACTCCGAGGGCGGCTGAAAAATAGAGTCTCTTCCGCTGCGTCGTCTGCGTGGTCCCCACCACGGCGCGCGGAACCGAAAGCAACGAAGTTGCATGGGACCGGCGTAAGCGCTAAAGCGCCAACTCCGGTCGACCGCCTTGCGTGGGATCGGAGTAGGCGCTAAAGCGCCAACTCCGATCGACAAATGGAGACTCGCCCATGACTGCCCGCCTGCCCATCGACGGCACGCCTGCTCTCGCCGATTACCGGCTATCCGACAACCTCACCGCGACGCGCGGCCGGATCTTTCTGACCGGCACGCAGGCGCTCGTGCGCCTCGCCTTGATGCAGCGCGCGCTCGATCAGGCGCGCGGCCTGAATACCGCCGGCTTCATCAGCGGCTATCGCGGCTCGCCGCTCGGCATGGTCGATCAGCAACTGTGGAAAGCGAGCACGCTGCTCGCCGCGAGCGACATCCGCTTCCTGCCCGCGATCAACGAGGAACTCGGCGGCACCGCCGTGCTCGGCACGCAGCGCGTCGAAGCAGACCCGGAGCGCACCGTCGAAGGCGTGTTCGCGATGTGGTACGGCAAGGGCCCCGGCGTCGATCGCGCCGGCGACGCGCTCAAGCACGGCAACGCGTACGGCTCGTCGCCGCACGGCGGCGTGCTGGTGGTGGCGGGCGACGATCACGGCTGCGTGTCGTCGTCGATGCCACATCAGAGCGACTTCGCGATGATCGCGTGGCACATGCCGGTCGTGAATCCGTCGAACATCGCGGATATGCTCGAATTCGGCCTGTACGGTTGGGCGCTGTCGCGCTTCTCGGGTGCGTGGGTCGGCTACAAGGCAATCTCGGAGACAGTCGAATCGGGCTCGACCGTCGATCTCGACGCGCTGCAGACCGACTGGACCGTCCCCGAAGATTTCGCTGCACCGGCGGGCGGCCTGCACAACCGCTGGCCCGATCTGCCGAGCCTCACGATCGAAGCGCGTCTGCATGCGAAGCTCGACGCGGTGCGCCACTTCGCGCGCACGAACAGCATCGACAAATGGATCGCGCCGAGCCCGCAGGCGAACGTCGGCATCGTCACCTGCGGCAAGGCGCATCTGGACCTGATGGAAGCGCTGCGCCGGCTCGACCTGACCGTCGCCGATCTCGACGCGGCCGGCGTGCGCATCTACAAGGTCGGGCTGTCGTTTCCGCTCGAAATGACGCGCATCGACGCGTTCGTCTCGGGCCTCGCCGAAGTGCTCGTGATCGAAGAGAAAGGCCCCGTGATCGAGCAGCAGATCAAGGACTATCTGTACAACCGCACGCAAGGCACGCGACCGGTCGTGATCGGCAAGCATGCCGAGGACGGCACGTTGCTGCTGTCGTCGCTCGGCGAACTGCGGCCGTCGCGCATCCTGCCCGTGTTCGCGAACTGGCTCGCGAAGCACAAGCCCGCGCTCGATCGCCGCGAGCGCGTAGTCGATCTGGTCGCGCCGCAAATCCTCTCGAATGCCGCCGACAGCGTGAAGCGCACGCCGTACTTCTGCTCCGGCTGCCCGCACAACACCTCGACGAAAGTACCGGACGGCTCGATCGCGCAGGCCGGCATCGGCTGCCACTTCATGGCCTCGTGGATGGAGCGCGACACGACCGGCCTCATCCAGATGGGCGGCGAAGGCGTCGACTGGGCCTCGCATTCGATGTTCACGAAAACGCGCCACGTGTTCCAGAATCTCGGCGACGGCACCTACTTCCACTCCGGCATTCTCGCGATCCGCCAGGCGGTCGCCGCGAAAGCGACGATCACCTACAAGATTCTCTATAACGACGCGGTCGCGATGACGGGCGGCCAGCCCGTCGACGGCAGCATCTCGGTGCCGCAGATCGCGCGCCAGGTGGAAGCCGAAGGCGTGTCGCGCTTCGTCGTGGTCAGCGACGAGCCCGAGAAATACGATGGCCATCACGGCCAGTTTCCGAAGGGCACGACGTTCCACCATCGCAGCGAAATGGACGCCGTGCAGCGCGAATTGCGCGACACCGACGGCGTGACCGTGCTGATCTACGACCAGACCTGCGCGGCCGAAAAACGCCGGCGCCGCAAGAAAGGCGAATTCCCCGATCCGGACCAGCGGCTCTTCATCAACGAGGAAGTCTGCGAAGGCTGCGGCGATTGTGGCGTGCAGTCGAATTGCCTGTCGGTCGAGCCAGTCGAAACCGCGTTGGGACGCAAGCGCCGCATCGATCAATCGTCGTGCAACAAGGACTATTCGTGCGTGAACGGCTTCTGCCCGAGCTTCGTCACGGTCGCGGGCGGCAAGCTGAAAAAAGCGGCCGGCGTCGCGTTCGATCCGCAAGCACTCGCCGCGAGTGTCGACGCGCTGGCGCTGCCCGCGACGCAGCTCGATGCCGCGCCGTACGACATCCTCGTCACGGGCGTGGGCGGCACCGGCGTCGTGACGGTCGGCGCGCTGATCAGCATGGCCGCGCATCTCGAAGGCAAGAGCGCGTCGGTGCTCGACTTCATGGGTTTCGCACAGAAGGGCGGCTCGGTGCTGTCGTTCGTGCGCTTCGCCGCGCGCGACGAATGGCTGAACCAGGTGCGCATCGACACGCAGCAGGCCGACGTGCTGCTCGCCTGCGACATGGTGGTCGGCGCGAGCGCCGATGCCTTGCAGACGGTGCGGCATGGCCGCACGCGCATCGTCGTCAACACGCATGCGATTCCGAACGCGAGCTTCGTGCAGAACCCGGACGCGACGCTGCATGCCGATGCGCTGATCGACAAGATGCGTCACGCGGCCGGTGAAGAGCGCATGTCGACCTGCGACGCGCAGGCGCTCGCGACGCGTTTTCTCGGCGACACGATCGGCGCGAATATCCTGATGCTCGGTTTTGCATGGCAGCTCGGTCTCGTGCCGGTGTCGTTCGCGGCGATGATGCGCGCGATCGAACTGAACAACGTCGCCGTGCAGATGAACCAGCTTGCATTTTCGATCGGCCGCATGGCCGCCGCCGATCCGGCCGGGCTCGAATCGCTCTGGCAGGCACGTCATGCGCCTAAGCCGGGCGTGCGCGTCGATACGCTCGACGAGCTGATCGCGCATCGCGAAAGCCGCTTGCTCGCCTACGGCGGCGCGGCGTATGTGAAGCGCTATCGCGCGCTCGTCGATGCGGCACGCCGCGCCGAAAGTGCGGTCGACACCGCGAGCGAACGCGTGACGCGCGCGGTCGCGACCACGTTCTACCGGCTGCTGGCGGTGAAGGACGAATACGAAGTCGCGCGCTTGCATACCGATGCCGCGTTCCGCGAAGCACTCGAAGCGCAATTCGAAGGCGTGGCCGGCAAGGACTTCAGCATCAGCTTCAACCTCGCGCCGCCGACACTCACGCGTGCGCAAGCGGGCGTCGCACCGCGCAAGAAAACCTTCGGTCAATGGATGTGGCCGGTGCTCGGCATGCTCGCGAAGTGGCGCGGTCTGCGCGGCACGCCGCTCGATCCGTTCGGCCGCACGCTCGAACGCAAGATGGAGCGCGAACTCGCGAGCGATTACGAAACCACGTTGCAGCGCGCGCTCGCGAAACTCGACGCCAGCCATCTCGACGACATCGCCAAACTCGCCGATCTGCATGCGCGCGTGCGCGGTTATGGTCACGTGAAGCTGGCGAATCTCGCGGGCATGAAGCGCGCGGAGCGTGAACTCGCGACACGTCTCGGCATCGATGCGGCGACGGGTGCCGCCGTGAAGAAGTCACTCGAAGAGATGAAAGGCGCCGGGCAGTTGCGCGGGATTCCGGTGGTGGTCGCGAAGTAGGTCGCGGCGCGCTGGCCGATTGTCATGCTGGGTTGCGTTGGGTCACGTTGCATCAAGCCGGGCCACGTTGGGTCACGCGAGCATGGCCGCGCCGCAACGAAAAGCCGCTTCGGTTCAGCGCCGAAGCGGCTTTGTTTCTGGCTCGCGATTCTGCACGCGTCAGCGCGCCACCGCATCGAGCAGCGCCCTCGCCTGCACCACTTTCGCGGCCTCGACGGGCGCAAGCCCGTGGCCATTCACGCGCACGCCCGAGCCGAAATGCACAGCCTCGACGTGCGTCTCGCTCACGAAGTCCGCCACCGCCTCCAGCGTCAAACCGGCGCCGGCGAGCACCGTGCACGGCGAGCCGTCCGCTTGCCGCACGAGTTCGCGAATCACGGCTTGCGCCTGCAACACCGACGGTTTTCCGCCCGACGTCAGCACGTTTTTCACCGCCTCGACACACAGCAGCACGTCGAGCGCCTCGCGCAGATCGCGCGCTTCGTCGAATGCGCGGTGAAACGTGACGTCGAGGCCATCGGCGGCTTCGCAGGCACGCGCGAGACCTTCGCGGTCGATCGCGCCAGCGGCGTCGAGCATGCCGATCACGATGCCGTTCGCGCCCGCCGCCTTCACCGCACGAATGTCGCGCAGCATCACCGCGTAGTCGTCGGCGTCGTAGACAAACGAGCGGCTATGCGGCCGCACGATCACGTTGACGGGAATCGCGACCGCGTCGACCACCGCCTCGATCAGCCCGACGCTCGGCGTGAGGCCACCCTCGCCCATCGCGGTCACGAGTTCGAGACGGTCGGCGCCGGCCCGCGCGGCAACGCGCGCATCGGCGACGGTCGTGGCAATCACTTCGAGCAGCACGGGCATGAGCGCAACCTGGTGTCGTTGAAAGCGACATCATCGCAGAAGCGCGCTCAGCGCTCTTCGTCCACCCAGTCGATATCGCCGCACAGCACGCAGATCTGCTCGCCGACTCGCGTCGCCACCGACAGCGTCACGCACGGCAACGCCTCGTTGATCGACAGATACGGCCGCGTCACGTGCACGCGCTCCGGCGCATTGATCGCGGCGCTGAAATACGGCCGGCGCAGCCAGTTCGCGCCCTGCGCGTCGGCGAGCGGCAGAAAGCGCGTTTCGTGCGCCGCGCGGTCGGCGCGCAGCACGACGTTGCGGCCCGCCTGCCGGCCCTTCGCGTCGAGCAGGAAACAGCGCGCGGCGTGATCGAGCGCGAGGAAATTCCAGCACACTTCGTCGAGCGGTTCGCCGGCGGCCAGCCGCTCGGCGGCACGCTCGAACGCGCGCAGATACGGCGCGAGACGGCTCGCGCCGCGCCGCTCGCGCGCTTCGGCCTGCTCGCGATAACGCTCGGTGACTTCGCCGATGCACGCCGCCGCCTGCGCGGCGTCGGCCACGCCCGGATTCGGCCGGCCGAAGAAAAAGCCCTGCACGAAGTCGGCGTTGCAGGCGAGCGCCATCTGCGCTTCGTGCTCGGTCTCGACGCCCTCGATCAGCACGAGCTTGCCCGCTTCGTGCAAGAGCGCCACGAGGCCCGGCAGGATCGTCGCCATGTCGGGGCGATGCGCGGCGTGCGAGAGCATGACGCGGTCGAGCTTCACGATGTCGGGATTCAACTGCCAGATCCGCTCGATGTTCGAATGGCCGGCGCCGAAGTCGTCGAGCGCGATCAGGAAACCGCGCTCGCGAAACTGGCGCACCGCATCCGCGAGCCGTTCAAGGTCGTCCGCGCTCTGTTCGAGCACTTCGAGCACGATGCGCCGCGGCGACAGATCGAGCCGTTGCAGGCTCGCGAGCAGCGCCGCGGCGAGATACGGATCGGTCAGCACGCCGGGATGCGCGTTGAGGAACAGCCATTCGCGCTCGGCGCCGAGCACCTTGAAGTTTTCCAGATGCAGCGTCTGCGCGAGCCGGTCGACCTGCAGCGCCTCGCCGACCCGCGCGGCGGCGCCGAATACGTCGAGCGGCGAGACGGCGCGATCGAGCGCGTCATGCGCGCGCAGCAAGCCCTCGTAGCCGACCGCGCGCATGTGCGACAGGCTGAAAATCGGCTGGAAGACGCTCGTCAGCGTCAGCTCGCCATGCTGCACCGAATAGCGTTGCAGGCCCGAGGCCACCTCGACCTCGAAGCCGTGCGGCATGCTCGCCGCCCTGTCCTGTTGCTCAATCGTCATGCCGTCCTCTCGCGCCGGAGCCGGTTCTAAAAATGTGCGTCATCGGCAGCGGTTAAGCAAGCTCCATGCGCACGCTGGCCCACAAAGCGCTGTCATCCGGCTGACCGGACGCACCGCCGACACGGCCCGTGCGCCGCGCATGGGCGCGGCGCGCACCGTTGCGGTGCACGACTCGATGCGCATTTAGGGGCTGCCTCGCGCGCCGGCGGGCTACACTCGACCCTGCGCCTTGCGTGGCCTTGCTTGTGGCCTTGCTTGTGGCCTGTGCTTGCGGCTCCTGCTTGCAGCCCTTGTGGTGCGAACGGTGGCCGCACGTAACGCGCGGCGGCGCACCTGCCACACCTGCCACACCTGCCACACCTGCCACACCTGCCACACCTGTCGCCCCTGCCGTGCCACCGCCACCTGAAACGCCCTCGTTCATCTGCCCGGAACACCCGATGGAAATTGTCTTCACCGTCCTGATCCTGTTGCTCGCCGTTGCCGCTTCCGGCGTGCTGACGCACGCGCTGCCGTTCAACCTGCCGTTGCCGCTCGTGCAGATCGCAATCGGCGCGCTGCTCGCGTGGCCTCGCCTCGACCTGCACGTCAGGTTCGATCCGGAAATCTTCATGCTGCTGTTCATTCCGCCGCTGCTGTTCGCGGATGGCTGGCGCATCCCGAAGCGCGAATTCTTCATGGCGCGCCGCGCGATCCTGATGCTCGCGCTCGGCCTCGTCTTCATGACGGTGCTCGTGGTCGGCTATTTCGTGCACGCGCTCGTGCCGGAAATCTCGCTGCCGGTCGCGTTCGCGCTCGCCGCGGTGCTGTCGCCGACCGACGCGGTCGCGCTCTCGGGCATCGCCGGCAAGGGCAAGATTCCGGGACAGCTGATGCACATCCTCGAAGGCGAGGCGCTGATGAACGACGCATCCGGCCTCGTCGCGCTGAAGTTCGCGATCGCGGCGGCGCTGACCGGCGCGTTTTCGCTGCGCGACGCCTCGGTCAGCTTCGTCATCATCGCGCTGGGCGGCCTCGCGGTCGGCGCGGCGGTGAGCGCGATATTCAGCTTCGTGTCGGCGCGCTTCCTCTCTCTCGTCGAAGAGGGCGACCCCGCCCCCGGCATCGTGATGACGCTGCTGATTCCGTTCGCCGCCTACCTGACCGCCGAGCGCTTCGATCTGTCGGGCATCCTCGCGGCGGTGGCGGCCGGCATGATGATGAACTACGCAAGCATCGCGAATACGTGGCAGGCGACCTCGCGCGTGCGGACCACGAGCACATGGACGATGATCGAGTTCGTCTTCAACGGCATGGTGTTCATCATGCTCGGGCTGCAGTTTCCGCACATCCTCGGGCGCGCGCTGCTCGACGCGCACGAGACCGACGACGCGCAGGTCGCGCTGCTGATCGGCTACATCGTCGCGGTGGCGTTCGCGCTCTATGCGATGCGCTTCGTGTGGGTATGGCTGCTGCGCTGGTTCGCAAGCCGCGGCGCGGCCAAGCAAGGCGTCGCGAACGCGGTGCCGGGGCTGCGCATGGTGTCGGTCACGACGGTGGCCGGCGTGCGCGGCGCGGTGACGCTGGCGGGCGTGCTGTCACTACCGGAGCTGCTGCCGAACGGCACGCCGTTGCCGGGGCGCGATCTGGCGATCTTCATCGCCTCGGGCGTGATCCTGCTGTCGCTGCTGGTGGCGGTGGCCGCGTTGCCGCTGCTGCTGCGCGGCTGGCGGCGCGGCAAGGACCCGCACGCGGCCGAGGAAGCGCTCGCGCGCACGCTCGCCGCCCAAGCCGCGATTCGCGCCATCGACGATATTCACGATACCGAGTGCGCGGACCTCGAAGAATCGGCGCAGGCGTATGCGACCGACGTGACCGCGCGCGTGATGGACCTGTACCAGCGCCGCCTCGCGACGCTCGACTGCGAACAGGAACCGCGCGAACTCGCGCGGCGCGCCGACGCGCTCGAATTCCACATGAAGCTCTCGGCGATGCGCGCCGAACGCAAGGAATTGCTCGAATTGCGCAGCAGCCAGCAGATCAACGACGAGACGCTGAACAAGCTGATGCGCGAGGTGGATCTGTTGGAGACGGCGCTGACGGCGCGCAAGAGGTAGCGGCTCGGGCGCCTGGGTGACGGCGGCGGCCGTCGGGCCGCTCGCCGGCTCCGATATCGGCAAGGCCGGCTGTGCGCGCTGAGCGGCGCGGGCCGTCACCGACGGCGAGCGGCAGCCAGCGCCGCCGGCACCACCCAGAAGAAGCTCAGGCCACCGGCCCTTGCATCGGCTTCCTTCTCAGAAGCGCATACAGGATGATCGCGCCGAACGTCGCGGTGCCGATGCCGCCAAGCCCGAAGCCGCCGAGCTTCAGCGAGAAGTCGCCGGCGCCGAGCACGAGCGTGACGGCCGCGACGATCAGGTTGCGGTTATCGGAGAAGTCCACCTTGTTGACGACCCAGATGCGCGCGCCCGTCACCGCGATCAGCCCGAACACGACGATCGACACGCCGCCCAGCACCGGCCCCGGAATCGTCTGGATCACCGCGCCGAATTTCGGCGAGAAGCCGAGCACGAGCGCGATCAGCGCGGCGATCACGAACACCAGCGTCGAGTAGATTTTCGTCACCGCCATCACGCCGATGTTCTCGGCGTAGGTCGTCATGCCGGTGCCGCCCGCGAAACCGGACACGATCGTCGCGAGCCCGTCGCCGAGAAACGCGCGGCCGACGTAGCGGTCGAGGTTCTGCCCCGTCATCGCGCTGACCGCCTTGATGTGGCCGAGATTTTCGGCGACGAGGATCACCGCGATCGGCGTGAGCAGCGTCATCGCGTGCGGGTCGAACACCGGCGACATGAAGTGCGGCATGCCGAACCACGCGGCGTTCGCGACGATCGCGAAGTCGATCGGCTTGCCCATGCCGAGACCGTTGGTGACGATCGCGTAGATCGCGTAGGCGAGCAGCAGGCCGATCAGGATCAGGAGACGCTGCAGCATGCCGCGCGTGAACACCGCGACCGCGCCGACGCACAGCACGGTCACGAGCGCCATCCACGAATCGAAGTTGCTGCCGCTCACGCCGTGCACGGCGATCGGCGCGAGGTTCAGGCCGATCACGCAGACGATCGCGCCGGTCACGACCGGCGGCATCAGCGTTTCGATCCAGCGCGTGCCGACCGCCGAGACGATCAGCCCGACCACCGCATACGCGACGCCGCACGCGATGATGCCGCCCAGCGCCACCGGGATGTTCTGATTCGCGCCGTGGCCGCCGTAGCCGGTCACCGCGATCACGAGGCCGATGAACGCGAAGCTCGAACCGAGATAGCTCGGCACGCGGCCGCCGACCAGCACGAAGAACAGCAGCGTGCCGATCCCCGACATGAAGATGCACAGGTTCGGATCGAAGCCCATCAGGAGCGGCGCGAGCACGGTCGAGCCGAACATCGCGACGACGTGCTGGATGCCCATCGCGAACATCTGCGGCCATGCGAGCCGTTCGTCGATGCCGACGATGCCGCCCTCGGCGGCGGCAGGCTGGCGGCGCCAGCGGGGGAAATAGGATTCGGCCATCGCGGGGGTTCTCCTCTTGGTCGGCTCGGTGTGGGTGGGGTGTGCGCCGCACGGCGGCATCTCGCGCGCGCGGGCGGGGTCCAGCAAAGTCACGCGCGAGTTTACGGAGCGCAATCAGGACTGGCAAGCGCCGTCGGCGCGCGCCTCAGCTTACGCCGCGCCCGTCCGTGGCCGGCGTCGCTGCGGCGCCGTTCGCCGCCGCCGTGTCGGCCGACGCGCGGTCCATCATCACGCGGTTGCGGCCCGCATCCTTCGCGCGGTAGAGCGCCTCGTCGGCGGCGTCGACGAGCGCGCGGCGCGTCGCGAGCGCCGTGCCGTACGCGGTGGCCGCGCCGACGCTCACCGTCAGGACGTGGTGCACGCTCGCCACGTGGCGGCATTGCAGTGCCTGCACCGCCGCGCGAATCTGCTCGCCGATGCACCGCGCGCCGGCCGAGTCGGTGTCCGGCAGCAGCACGGCGAACTCTTCGCCGCCGTAGCGCGCGGCCGTGTCGCCGGGGCGCCGCACGTTTTGCGCGATGCAGCGCGCCACGCCGATCAACGCTTCGTCGCCGGCCGAATGGCCGTACAGGTCGTTGAAGTCCTTGAAGTTGTCGACGTCGATCAGCAGTAGCGAGAGCGGCCAGCCGTTGCGCTGCGCGCGGCGCCATTCCTCGCCCACGTGTTCCTCGAACGCGCGGCGGTTGTTCAGCCCGGTCAAGCCGTCGGTGCGCGCGAGTTCGCGCAGCTCTTCCTCGGCCGCGCGACGCAGGCGCAACTGGTACGCGAACAGGATCGCGAGCGCGATGATCGTTACGTCGAGCCCGGCGATCAGCGTGCCGATGATCCACGCGCGCCGCCGCCATTGGACATAGATGTCGTTGGTCGACAGCGCAACGTCGAGAATCAGCGGATAGATGTCGATATGGCGGAACGCGTACCAGCGCTCGACGCCGTCGATCGCCGCCGTGCCGAAGAAGTCGCCGCTCGGCTGCTGGACGAAACGGGAATAGTTCGCGGTGCCGGTCAGGTTGATGCCGATCGTTTTCAGATCGTAAGGACGGCGCATCAGCATCGTGCCGTCGTTGAGCATCAGCGCCATCGAGCCGCTCGGCCCGAGCTTCATGCCATCGAACAGGCGGTGAAAATACGTGAGGCGCATGGTGCCGACCACCACACCGCCGAAGCTGCCGTCCGGCTGCGTGATGCGCCGGCTCAGCGCGATGCGCAGGTCTTTATCGCTGACGCTACCTTCGGGGCCGAACGGATGGCTGATGAAGAGGCCGGCATCCGGCTTATCGCGATGCACCTTGAAGTAATCGCGGTCGGCGAAATTGCCCGGCTGCGGCTCGGTCGTACGCGAATCGAAGCGCACGTTGCCGCGGGCGTCGAGCACGAACACCGAGCCCATGTCCTTCGCGCTGATCGAGCCGTCGAACAGCACCATCTGGCGAATCGTCGGCGGCAGTTCGAGCACGCCCGGCTGTTCGAGTCCGTCGATCACCGCGCGCAGCGACAGGTCGTAGATCTCGAGATTGCGCGACACGTCGCGCTCGACCAGCAGCGAGACGTTGTCGACCGAATCCTGCGCGCGCCGCAAGGCGTCGTCGCGCATCTGCGCGAGCAACCAGACGGCGATCGCGAGAATCGCACCCGCTAGCACGATGCTGATCGCAATCACGGCGTTCGGTCGGCGCGTCACCATTTGCTGTTCGTTTTAAACCTGCGCTCGACCACGCGCGTGAACGGTATTGGCCGCGTCCCGCGCGAATCTCCGGAGTACGCGTCCCCTGAACCGGTAGGGTAGCAGACGCGAGCGCCCGCCATGACGCGAAGACGCATGATTTTGCGAACTGGCGCCGGGGCCGGCCGTGGGCGGCAAGCGCGCCAAGCCACGCAAAGGCCGTGCAAGGCCGCGGCGGCCCGCCGTCGGGGGCTTCGGGCGACCGTCGGGCCGTTTTCGGGCCGTTTTCCGGCGCTCGCCCCGCCACCTTCCAGCCGCCTGACTGAGCGCCTTCCGGGCCGCCCGCGCGCCTGTCCGGCCGCCGTCGAATTATCCGGATAGCGAATGCAAATTGGCCGGATAGTTCGCCTCGCCACTTGGGTATTCAATCGAGCCTGTCACGTTCAAACGATTGGACACAAGGAGAGAGACCTCATGAGCGAAAAGCGCAGCGCCAGCCAATGGCGCGAATTCGTTAGCGGCTGTCTGGACTTCCGCCCGGCGGAAGGCGTCTACCGGATTGCCCGCGAAATGTTCACCGAGCCCGAGCTGTTCTCGCTCGAGATGGAGTACATCTTCGAGAAGGCCTGGATCTACGCGTGCCACGAAAGCGAAATTCCCAACAGGAACGACTTCCTGACGATGCGCGCGGGCCGCCAGCCGCTCATCATTTCGCGCGACGGCGCCGGCAACCTCAACGCGATGATCAACGCGTGCCAGCACCGCGGCGCCACGCTCACGCGCATGACGAAGGGCAACCAGTCGACCTTCACGTGCCCCTTCCACGCCTGGTGCTACAAGAACGACGGCCGCCTCGTGAAGGTGAAGGCACCCGGCGAGTACTGCGACGACTTCGACAAGTCGGCGCGCGGCCTCAAGAAAGCGCGTATCGCGAGCTACAAGGGCTTCGTGTTCGTGAGCCTCGACGTCGACGGCACCGACACGCTCGAAGACTATCTCGGCGACGCGCGCCTCTTCTTCGACATGATGGTCGCGCAGTCGCCGACCGGCGAGCTCGAAGTGCTGCCCGGCAAGTCGACCTACACGTTCGACGGCAACTGGAAGCTGCAGAACGAAAACGGTCTCGACGGCTATCACGTGAGCACCGTGCACTACAACTACGTGGCGACCGTGCAGCATCGCATCGAATCGAATGCGAAGAACGGCGGCAGCGGCGAAAGCGCGAGCGGCACGCTCGACTACAGCAAGCTCGGCGCCGGCGACCACGAAACCGACGACGGCTGGTTCGCGTTCAAAAACGGCCATAGCGTGCTGTTCAGCGACATGCCGAACCCCGAAGTGCGTCCCGGCTACGCGAGCGTGATGCCGCGCCTCGTCGAAGCCTACGGCGAAGGCAAAGCCGAATGGATGATGCACCGGCTGCGCAACCTGAACGTCTACCCGAGCCTCTTCTTCATGGACCAGATCAGCTCGCAGCTGCGCATCGTGCGGCCGCTCGCCTGGAACAAGACCGAGATCATCAGCCAGTGCATCGGCGTGAAGGGCGAGTCGGCGAAGGATCGCGAGAACCGCATCCGCCAGTTCGAAGACTTTTTCAACGTGTCCGGCATGGGCACGCCCGACGACCTCGTCGAATTCCGCGAGCAGCAGCGCGGCTTCCAGGCACGGCTCGAACGCTGGAGCGACATCTCGCGCGGCCATCACAAGTGGGCCAGCAGCGCGACCGCGAACACGACGCTGCTCGGCATCGCCCCGAACCTGACCGGCACCGAACTGACCCACGAAGGGCTCTACGTGAACCAGCACGGCACATGGCGCGACACGATCCTCAAGGGCCTCGACCAATCCATCGCATCGCAGGGAGAACAGGCATGAGCCAGCTCCAGCACGCCATCGAGCAGTTTCTGTATCTGAAAGCCGATCTGTGCGACCGGCAGCAATGGGACGACTACCTCGAACTATTCGATCCGCAGAGTGTGTTTCACGTACCGCAGTGGGATTCGGAACACGTCTACACGACCGACCCGAAGCAGGGCATGTCGCTGATTTACTACTCGGACCGCTCCGGTCTCGAAGACCGCGTGTTCCGTCTGCGCACCGGCAAGTCGGCCGCGTCGACGCCGCTGCCGCGCACCATGCATCAGATCAGCAACGTGCGTCTGAGCGAGCGCGCGGATGCGGGCGTCGAGGCCAACGTGAACTGGTCGACGCTCTACACGCGCCACGGCTCGACCGACTACTTCTACGGCCGCGCGGTGTACGACCTGCGGCCGTCGGGCGATAGCTGGAAGATCACGCGCAAGCACGTGCTGCTGCTGAACGACCACATCAACGCGGTGCTGGACTTCTACCATCTGTAAGCGGGAGCACGACGATGAAACATAAAGTCGCATTGAGCTTTGCCGATGGCAAAACCGCGTTCTTCGACGTGAGCCCGAACGAGCTGCTGCTCGATGCGGCACTGCGCCACGGCGTGAACATTCCGCTCGATTGCCGCGAAGGCGTGTGCGGCACCTGCCAGGGCCGCTGCGAATCGGGCGACTACACGCTCGATTACGTCGACGAGGAAACGCTCAGCGAGGCCGACCTCGCCGAGCGCAAGATCCTCTCGTGCCAGACGCGCGTAAAGTCGGATGCGTCGTTCTATTTCGACTTCGACTCGACGCTGTGCGAAGGCGCGGGCACGAGCACCGTGTCGGCGCGCGTAGTCGGCGTCGAACTCGTGTCGGCGACGACCGCGGTTCTGCGTCTCGATGCGAGCGCGCATGCCCGTCAGCTCGATTTTCTGCCGGGGCAATACGCGCGCGTGAAGGTGCCCGGCACCGAGGACTGGCGTTCGTACTCGTTCGCGAATCATCCGAATACGCGCAACGATTTGCAGTTTCTGATTCGCCTGCTGCCCGACGGCGTGATGAGCAACTACCTGCGCGAGCGCTGCAAGGTCGGCGACACGGTCGAATTCGAGGCGCCGCTCGGCGCGTTCTATCTGCGTCAGATCGAGCGTCCGCTCGTGATGGTCGCGGGCGGCACGGGACTCTCCGCGTTCCTCGGCATGCTCGACGACATTTCTGCGAAGCGCAATTGCGCGCATCCGGTGCATCTGTACTACGGCGTCACCAATGCGGCCGACCTGTGCGAAACTGGGCGCATCGACGGCTACAAGGCGAGCATCGAGGGCTTCGCGGTCGAAACGGTCGTGATGAATGCCGTGCCGGAATGGTCGGGCAAGACGGGGCTGATCCCCGAACATTTCGACCGTTCGTTCCTCGAAGCAAATGGCTTCGACATGTACGTATGCGGGCCGCCGCCAATGGTCGAAGCGATCAAGACCTGGCTCGCCGAGCAAGGCATTCAGGACTACCGGCTGTACTACGAGAAGTTTGGCGAAAGCAACGCGCGGTAAAGCGCGTGATGTGACGCGGCTTCTTCCGTCGCGCTCCCGCTGCGGTTCTGTTTGCAGTTGTGTTTGAGTGTGTGTTTCTTTTGCGTCCCGTTCCGTCGTCGCAAGGCGATCGGACGGGACGATTCCATTTGGCAAAACGCTGACGGCGAATGCGCGAGTGTCAGGCGAACTCGCGGCCGGCGAATCAGCCCCGCTTCACTGGCACGCGCGCCGCGCGCTTGAGCGTATCGGACGGCGACTCGCCGAACATCGCCTTGTACTCGGTCGAAAAGCGGCCGAGATGCGACATCCCCCAGCTCAGCGCAACCGATGAAATATTGCGCACCGAACGGTCTTCGAGAATATCGCGCCGCACCGATTCGAGCCGGTAGCGCTTCAGATAGGCAATCGGCGCACAGCCGAAATACTGCCGGAATCCGTCGAACAGCTTGAAGCGCGACACCCCCGAGGCGCGCTCGATCTCTTCGAGCGTGATCGGCTCGCGCGCGTTGTCGTGAATGAACTGGCGCGCCTTGATCAGGTAATGCGGCGGCGTCACGGCCGACGCATTGGCGAGTTGCGCCGAGTAGTTGTGCGGCTGCGACAGCAGCAGCCCCTTGAGCAGCGTCAGTTCGAATTCGCTCGACATATAGAGCTGCCCGAGCGCCCCCGCGCGTTCCATCTCGCCGGCGAGAAACTTGACCATGCGCCACCACGTGCCCTGCTCGCCGGCCGCCGCGTCCATGTCGGGCTGGAACACGAGCGGCGCGTCGAGCGGACGTTGCAGCATCGTCTGCAGCACCTGCTGAAGCGCGGCGCGCGGAATCGCGACATGCAGCTTGCGGCAATTGCCGGTGATGGCCAGGTCCTGCGACTCCTGCGGACTGACGATCAACCCGCAGTCCTGATCCGACAGCCATGTCTTGCCGTGCGCGGCCAGTTCCTGCTGCCCGACCATCGGCAGGCTCACGCTATAGCAGTTCAGCGGACTGTTCTCGCGCACCGCGACCGTGACGTCGGTGCCGTACTCGACAAAGCCGAGCGTCGTCGCCATCGACCGCAACACGGTGCCCGACTGGTGAAACCGCAGCCGCTCCGGCCGGCTGACCTGCAGACCGTGCGGACCGCAGATCGAAGCCATCCATTCGCGCGCGCCGTCCAGGTCGCTTAGCGCGGCGCGAATATCTCGACTGACGGAATCCGGTATTGATCGCATGGGTGGAAACGAACTAGCCGGCATTCGCGCAGCGACGGGTTCGTTCGTCGGGAGGCAACCACAAGCGCGCGAAACCGGGGAACGAAGGGTTTCAGCAAGACTACCTCAACCTCGGCCGATCGGCGTAAACGAACACAAACAAACGCTGCACGGCGATGGAACCGGACGAAGCCCCCCGCGCTCCTCGACTTCAACGCCCGCCCCGCTGCAATCAGATCGAAAGGTCGGGTTTTCATCATGCGCCTAAATAGAAGCAAGGCCGCACAATTTTCCACCTCCTTCAGCCATCGCGGGCAAGCGTGCGCAAAAAATTCCGATCTCTATCAAGTCCGGCGGCATCCGATCCGATAACCGGTAAATGGGATGCCCTCGCCGGTCAGCGCTCACGCGCAATGCCTGCCGGGGTATGACGTCAAGCCGTCGGGAAGTACGGCGTCCTCGTAGAAACGTTCCCATGTCCGGACCTGAGAGTCCATACGAATCGCTCGATGTTTCGTTATTGGAGAGAATAAAAGTGATCCTCAATCGCCTCACCATCAGAAGCAAGCTCATTGCCGGCTTCGGCATGCTTTCCTTGATCGTCGTCGCCGTCTCCGGGCTTTCGCTGAAAGCGCTAAGCGACTCGACCGATGGTTTCACCAACTACGTGCACGGCATCAATGCGCGCGCGGACATGGTCGTGCAGGTGCGAACGGCGATCGACCGGCGCGCGATCGCCGCACGCAATCTCGTGCTCGTGACCAAACCCCAGGACGTCGAAATAGAAAAGGCCGACGTGATGCGCGCGCACGAAGACGTGCAGGCGCACCTGAAACAATTGAACGAGATGATTGCGAACGCGACCGATACGTCGGAGAAGGCGCGCAGTCTCGTCGCCGAGATCAATCGCATCGAAGCGGCGTATGGTCCGGTCGCCACGCGCATCGTCAATCTCGCGCTCGCCGGCAAGCGCGACGACGCGGTCACCGACATCGACGACAACTGCCGCCCGCTGCTCGCCCAGTTGATCCGTGCGACCGATACCTATGCCGACTACACGCGGACCCGCCAGGAGCAGTTGATCAACGACTACGCCGAGCACTATCAGAATCAGCGCAATCTGCTGATCGCGATCTGCCTCGCCGCCATCGCGCTCGCGATCGTTTCGTGCTGGCTGATCTCGCGCGCGGTGACCGGACCGCTCGGCTTTGCGATCGACGTCGCACGCACGGTGTCGCAAGGCGATCTGCGCACGCGCATCAGCGCCGACGGCCACGACGAAACCAGCAAACTGCTCGGCGCGCTACGCGAGATGAACGAGCGGCTCACCATCATCGTCACTCGCGTGCGCGACAGCAGCACGAGCATTGCCGGCGCGGCACGCCAGATCGCGGCGGGCAACATGGACCTGAGCCAGCGCACCGAACAGCAGGCCGCCTCGCTGCAGGAAACGGCGTCGAGCATGGAGGAACTGACGTCGACGGTCAGACAGAACGCCGATAACGCGCAGCAGGGCAGCACGCTGGCGGCGAACGCGTCGTCGGTCGCGCAGAAAGGCAGCGTGGTGGTCGGCCAGGTCGTCGACACGATGCAGCAGATCAGCGATAGCTCGACGAAGATTGCGGACATCACCGGCATGATCGAAGGCATCGCGTTCCAGACGAATATCCTCGCGCTGAACGCGGCCGTCGAAGCGGCTCGCGCGGGCGAACAGGGACGCGGCTTCGCGGTGGTCGCGAGCGAAGTGCGCAGCCTCGCGCAACGCTCGTCGAGCGCGGCCAAGGAGATCAAGGATCTGATCGCGAACTCGGTGGACCGCATCCGCGACGGCTCGGCGCTCGCCAGCGAAGCGGGCAAGACGATGAGCGAAGTCACGCAGGCCGTCGCGCGCGTAACCGACATCATGGCGGAGATCGCGGCAGCATCGAGCGAACAGAGCCGCGGCATCGAGCAGGTGAATCTCGCGATCACGCAGATGGACAACGTCACGCAGCAGAACGCCGCGCTCGTGGAAGAAGCCGCGGCCGCATCGCGCTCGATGGAAGATCAGGGGCAGCAGTTGAGCGAAGCGGTGGCGTTTTTTCAGGTGGTGAATAGCGGCGGGATGGGGGCGGGTGCTGCGGCTCCGGTTTATGGGTCTGCGCATGCGTCCGGTCATGTGTCGGCTCATGCTCCGGCGTTGGCTCAGCGTAGCGCGATGCCGAGGCGGGAAGCGTTGGCGACAACGCAACGGGCCACGCGAGCGACGGGCGTGGCGCCGGTCGCGGCATTGGTGGGGGCGAATGGTGTGGGGAGTTCGGTTGGGGTGTCGGCGGTGTCTGTTGCGAGCGCTGATGACGGGTGGGATAAGTTCTGAGTGAGGTTTGCCGCGCGGTCTGCCTGAGGAGTTAGGGATCGGTGCGGCTCCGCGGCAACGCGTTGATAGGCGGTTGCCGATTTCCGTGTGTAGAAGTGCAAAAACCGGCGCGAGGCCGGTTTTTGCACTTAAGGAGGCGATGGAGAAAATGCCCCCGGCAGTCGACGGAACTCATGATTCCGGAATGGAAACAAAAACCCCGCGAGCCTTACGCTACGCGGGGTTTCGGGATTTCTACGGACCTGCCTGGAATATCGAGTGGTGGAGAGGAGGAGGATCGAACTCCCGACCTTCGCATTGCGAACGCGACGCTCTCCCAGCTGAGCTACCCCCCCAACATTCAAACAATTCTAGCACAGCCATTTTCCCTTTTGCCAAGCCTCACCGCTCGGGAAAACCTCATCTGGACGGCGCGCCCGCCAGCACCCAGTCGACCACCGCGCGGATGTCCGCATCGCTCATCGATTGATGCGCCGGCATCGGAATCATGCCCCACACGCCGGAACCGCCGTCCTTCACCTTGCGCGCGAGTTTGGCCGGCGCTTGCTCATCGCCCTTGTATTTCGCGGCGATCTGCTGGAACGACGGGCCGACGAGCTTGCGATCCACCGCGTGGCAACCCATGCACGCATTCGCATTGGCGACCAGCTGGCCGCTCGGCGCGTCAGCCGCATACACGGCCGGGGCCGACACGCTCGCCAGCGTTGCCGCCGCGCCCAGCATCAGCGCGATGCGGGCGCGAGCCATCGCGCGCATCACGGCGTCGCCTTCGGATTACCCGGATGCACCGACGTCGAGTTGCTCACCGGCGCCGGCGCCTGCTGGTCGAGCGGCCGTGCGCTCACCGACGAATCGGGAATCGCGCCGACCGTCGGTTCGCTCGCGTCGGGCTGCGACGCCACCGCCGGCGTCGCCGCGGCGGTGGCCGCCGCCGCGGCTTCCTGCGGCTGGATGTACTGGAACACCTTCACGACCTGCACGACGCCCGGCACGCGGCTCGCGACGTCCGCACCGCGATTGCCCTCGTCCATCGTGACGAGGCCCATCAGATACACGTTGCCGCGCTCGGCCACCACCTTGAAATTGTTCGCCGAAATGTTCTTCTCGGCGATCAACGCGGTCTTCACGCGCGTCTCGAGGTAGGTGTCGTTGGTGCGCGACGAGAACGAACTCGCCGGCATGATCGCCAGTTCGTTGACGATCGTATTGACGTTGTTCAGACCACGCACGATGTCCTCGGCGCGCTGCTTCGACGCATCGCCCGCGACCTCGCCGGTCAGCAGCACGCGGCGGTTGAACACCGCGACGTTCACATGCGCGCTGTCCGGCAGATTCTGGCTGATCTGCGCCAGCGCCTTCACCTGCAACTCGCGATCCTCGGTCTGCGCGCCGAGCGTGCGGCGGTCGGTCGCCATCAGCGCGCCGCCGCCCGCGGCAGCCCCGACGGCGAGAAAACAGCCTTGCAGCGTCGCGGACAAACCCGCCGCGAACCCAACCACCAGCACGGTTCTCACCAGTGTCTTCTTGACGCGGAATGCGCTCATCAACTAGCTCTCCTTCGGAATCGGTCTCAGTCTTCGCCGAGCAACATGGCATCGATGCCGTCGCACAGGCAATGGATGGTCAACAGGTGTACTTCCTGGATACGCGCGGTGCGCTCTGACGGCACGCACACGTGGATGTCGGTGTCGCTCAACACGTCCTGCACGCGTCCGCCGCCCTTGCCGGTCAGCGTGACGACGATCATCTCGCGCTCATGCGCGGCTTCGATCGCGGCGAGCACGTTCGCCGAATTGCCGGACGTGCTGATCGCGAGCAGCACGTCGCCGGGCTGGCCGAGCGCCCGGACCTGCTTCGAATAAATCTGCTCGAACGAGTAGTCGTTGGCGATGGCGGTGAGCACCGAGGTATCGGTGCTGAGCGCGACAGCCGGCAGACCCGGCCGTTCGCGCTCGAAGCGGCCGATCAGCTCGGCCGCGAAATGCTGCGCGTCGGCGGCCGAACCGCCGTTGCCGCACGCGAGGATGCGATTGCCGTTGGCCAGCGCGGCGAACATCGTGTCGATCGCCGCGGCGATCGGCATCGACAGGGTTTCGAGGGCTTCGAGTTTGACTGCCGCGCTGTCGCGGAAGTGTTGTTGAATGCGTTCGACTGACATCGAGTCTCTATCTTCTACCGCGAATGGACCGCACGATGCGGCCGTGTTGTGAAGTCGTATTGCCGGGCTGCGCGCCGCTCGCGTGCCGACGCGATGCCGGCAGTGCGCCACGGGTGTGCGTCCGGCGACATACCGCGTGGGCGCGGAAAACATCATGAAACACGCTGCTTCCCACATCGCACCCTAGGTTGCTCCGGCTGCCCGTCTCGCGGACGGCGCCTCGTGCGCGCAACCGCGAGCGCAAGTTTATCGCACTCACGCGCGTTGCCCGCGCGAGCCGTCAGACGTCGTCGACGCGAAACGCATCGCGCAACCAGACGAGCCGGCCGCCGTCGAACGCGATCACATCGAAACGGCACGCGGGCTGCTCGCGCGAACCGTGGCTTCTCGCGGCCCTGGCGGCGCTCGTCGCGAGGTAGTGTCGCGCCGCGCGCACGATGCGCTGCCTCTTGTGCCAGCCGATGCTGGCTGCCGCGCCGCCGTAATGACGCTGCGCTCTCGCGCGAACTTCGACGAACACGAGCGTGCCGTCGCGATCGCTCATCACGAGATCGATCTCGCCGCCCCGGCACGCGACGTTGCGCGCGACGAACCTCAGGCGCTGACGCTGCAGAAACTCTTGCGCACGCGCTTCGAAAGCCGCGCCGACCGTTTTGGACCCGCGAGGTGCGGAAAAGTTGTGCGGGGTGGCGGCCGCGCTTTTGGGCTTCGAGGACTCCGCGGCGATTCGCGGGGCGTTTGTGGTCGTGCTGATTGCGGCGGTTGCCGTGGTTGCCGTGGTTGCCGTGGTTGCCGTGGTCGCCGTGGTCGCCGTGGTCGCCGTGGTCGCAGTGGTCGCAGTGGTCGCAGTGGTCGCAGCGATTCGCGGCGCAACTGTCCACAGCCGGTCTCGCGCCTCGCCGTGCACCGCATCCGGCGTCTTTGCCGCCGCGCACACCTGCCCCGCTCCACCGGGCCCACGCGCCCCCACATGGCACAATGGCGGCCTCGTTCCGTCTGTTTGCGTCGTCTGTCTCATGACTCCTCTCTCCGAACTTGCGCAAGGGCAGCAATACCCTGCCGCCGCGCTGTATGTGGTGGCCACGCCGATCGGCAACGTCGCCGACATCACGCTGCGCGCGCTGCACGTGCTCGGACTCGCGGACCGCATCGCCGCCGAGGACACGCGCAACACCGGTCAACTGCTCGCGCGCTACGGCATCTCGAAGCCGCTCGTCGCCGTGCATCAGCACAACGAGCGCGCGGCGGCGCAGCGCGTGATCGAGCATCTGCAAGCGGGCGAGCGTGTGGCCTACGTGTCCGACGCAGGCACGCCCGGCATCTCGGACCCGGGCGCGAAACTCGTCGACGCCGTGCGCGAAGCCGGCTTCGCGGTCGTCCCGCTGCCCGGCGCCAGCGCGCTCGCGACTGCGCTAAGCGCGGCCGGCGACTGGGTCGCGACGTTCTCGTTCCTCGGCTTCCTGCCGCCGAAGCCGAAAGCGCGCGCCGCGGCGCTGCAATCCCTCGCGAAGCATCCTCATGCGATGGTGTTCTACGAAGCGCCGCACCGGATCGTCGAAACCGTGCAGGCACTCGCCGACGCGTTCGGCGGCGCACGCCGGCTGCTGATCGCACGCGAATTGACGAAGTTACATGAAGCGCTGCACCGTGGCACCCTGGCCGAAGGGCCAACGTGGCTCGCCGCCGATCCGAACCGGCAGCGCGGCGAATTCGTGCTGGTGGTCGAAGGCGCGGCGCCGGAAGCGGCGGGCGAGCACGATCACGACGCCCTGCTCGGCATCCTGCTGGAAGAGTTGACGGTGAGCAGCGCGGCCAAGGTCGCGGCCGCGCTCACGGGCGCGTCGCGCAACGCGCTGTACACGCGGGCGCTGGCGCTGAAGGAAGAGAAACCCGAGGCCTGATGCCCAGAGAAGTTCGAGGGGCCTGATAAAAGAACAAGGCCGCACCCTGAGCTACACCCCGCAAAGTTGGACATCGTCGATCCAAGCGTTTGCGAGAGCGCGGTTCATGGTGCGGCCCTGCGTTTTTCTACAGCCCTTCTTGAGGCGGGTGTGCCGGCTCCTTAAAGCAACCTCGAGCAACCTCGACAACCGCCCCATCGCGCGGCGGCACGCGCCGCGCTCACCTGCATTCACCCGCGTATTACTTGCTCGCGTCCGAATCCGAGTCCGACGCCAGCGTCTCGTTCATCTCGGCGCGCGCTTCCTGCTGCGTGAGCCCGACGATCTGCACGCGGGCCGTACCGCTGTGGCGCATGTCGAGCGCGGAAGCGGCCGCCATCGACAGATCGATCACCCGGCCACGCGCATACGGACCGCGGTCGTTGATCCGCACGACGACGGAGCGCGAATTGGCCGGATTGGTCACGCGCACGTAGGAGCCGAGCGGCAGCGTGCGATGCGCGGCCGTCAGCGCATGCATGTCGTAACGTTCGCCGTTGGCGGTGCGGCGGCCGTGGAAGAAGCGGCCATACCACGACGCGCGTCCGGTCTGACGAAAGCTGGAAGCGTCGACGCCATCGTCGCCCAGCGGCTTGGCGTCGGCGAGCGGCGTGCTGGCCGCGCTTGGGCTCGAAGCCGGCGCGCTGCCGAACGATTGTGGTCCGAGCGTGGTCAAGCGTGCGGTTTGGGTACTGATCGGCGTGTCGCTTGCGGACGTGTCGCCCGCGCCCGGAGGCGTGGCACAGCCGGCCAGTACAAAAAAGGCAAAAAGAGTCCCCAGACCACGGGATAACCGAGTTTTCATAAGACGTGCAAACACAATGTCGAGTCGCATCACGCGATAAGCGAGGCGTGTGTTGCCTGCGACTCCGGCGGTAGGGACGACGACGCGCCGCGCGAATCGGCGCAGTACGTCAAAGCCCGGATGCGGCTCACTGAGCCGCTACCGCACGGTTAATTTTCACGTCTGGCGCAACCTGTCCCCGGCAGCCTGACCAGACCCCACATGCCGCCAACTGAACGTGGCAAACACGTTCTTGCGCGCGCAGGAACGGCGGCGTAGGCCCCACCCAGCGTCACGGAAGTTAGGTCCGTAGCAGGCGCGCGGCGCCTGGCTGGGCAAGACGTGTGCATCGAACGCATCGATACTGGATGGCCGTCGACAAACCGACAGCCCTTACTTGAACGGCGAGCGGCGTACCCTTTTTCGCCAGGAACGCATCGCCTTGTGGCAGCACAAACTTCTGTGCATGGGCGGCATTATACCGAAAACCCGGCGAGCGGGCCAAAAGTCACGCAAATCATTGATTAATCGTCACATTTAATGCAGGAATGGGTAGACGAAAGCACGCCCCGAGCCCTTGCTGGCGGCGCTTTCCGGCGGCACCGGCGAGAGCCGGGAGACCGGTACAATCAACGTTTTCCCGCGCGCCGCCGAGCCCGTCCAGCCATGAAAGTCACCCTGATCCCCGTCACGCCGTTCCAGCAGAACTGCTCGCTGCTCGTTTGCGAAGCCACCGGGAGGGCGGCCGTCGTCGATCCGGGCGGCGATCTGGAAATCATCCGGGGGGAGATCGCGCGTCAGAACGCGACGGTCGAAAAAGTTTTCCTGACGCACGGACACATCGATCACTGCGCGGGCGCGAAGACGCTCGCCACGCATTACCGCGTGCCGATCGAGGGCCCGCATCCCGACGAGCGCTTCTGGCTCGACCAGTTGCCCGCCCAGAGCACGCGTTTCGGTTTTCCGGCCGCCGGCGCGTTCGAGCCCGACCGCTGGCTGCACAACGGCGAGACCGTGGCGTTCGGCGACGAAACCCTCGAGGTCTACCACTGCCCGGGGCACACGCCGGGTCATGTGGTGTTCTTCAGCCGGGCGCACCGGCTCGCGCTCGTCGGCGACGTGCTGTTCGCCGGCTCGATCGGCCGGACGGATTTTCCGCGCGGCAACCATGCGGACCTGATCCGCTCGATCCGCGAACGGCTCTGGCCGCTCGGCGACGACGTCACGTTCGTGCCGGGCCACGGTCCGACCTCGACGTTCGGCGCCGAACGCCGCACCAATCCCTATGTTGCCGATGGGGTCAGCGCCGAGGTGAACCCATGAGCCGGGAAATCTACGTCAGCACCGATGTCGAGGCGGACGGCCCGATCCCCGGTCCGCATTCGATGCTGAGCTTCGCGTCCGCCGCGTACACCGAAGACAAGCAACTGATCGGCACCTTCTCGGCGAATCTCGAATTGCTGGAAGGCGCGGCGCCGCATCCGGTGCAGGAAGCATGGTGGAAAACGCAGCCGGACGCGTGGGCCGCCTGTCGCCGGGACCTGCAAACGCCCGCCGCAGCGCTCGCCGCCTACGTCGACTGGGTCGAGGCGCTGCCGGGCAAGCCGGTGTTCGTCGCGATGCCGGCCGGCTTCGACTTCACCTACATGTTCTGGTACATGATGCGCTTCGTCGGCCGCTGCCCGTTTTCGTGGTCCGCGCTCGACATCAAGACGCTCGCGTTCGCGATGACCGGCCTGCCGTACCGCAAGAACATCAAACCGCGCTTTCCGAAACACTGGTTCGACGATCATCCGCATACGCACGTCGCGCTCGACGACGCGATCGAACAGGGCGCGCTGTTCTGCAATATGCTCAGGGAATTGCGCGCGAGCCAGCTGGCACTGGCGGCGGGCACGAGGAATGACGGGGACGACTCAGGGCAAAATGCCGCCGTGCAACCGGCAAATTAGGTAATCTGCCTCGCGGGAACCGTTTTACATTGCGTTTCGTTTTCGCGCCCTCTACCATGCGTTGATACGGCGACGCTAACGGAGGCGCAGTTGACACTCGATACGTTCTCACAAAAGATCCTGCGCCTGCTCCAGCTCGACGCACGCCGTTCCGTGCAGGAAATCTCCGACCAGGTCGGCCTGTCGAGCACGCCCTGCTGGCGGCGGATCAAGGACATGGAGCAGTCGGGCGTGATCCAGCGCTATACGGCGCTGCTCGATCGCGAGAAGCTCGGCCTGCACGTCTGCGCGCTCGCGCATATTCATCTGACCCGTCACACCGAGGGCGGCGTCGAGCAGTTCGAGCGCGAAATCGCGACTTGCCCCGAAGTGACCGAGTGCTACAGCACGACCGGCGAATCCGACTATATCCTCAAGATCGTCGCGCCCGACATCAAGGCGTACGACAGCTTTCTGCACGAGCGCATTTTCAAGATTCCCGCCGTCGCGCAGGTGCGCACGAGCGTCGTGCTGCGCGAGATCAAATTCGATACGCAGTTGCCGTTGTGAGAGGCTAATGCGGCGGAAACGCCGCGAAGGGCTCGGGGCTCGGGGCTCGGGGCTCGGGGCTCGGGGCTCGGGGCTCGGGGCTCGGGGCTCGGGGCTCGGGGCTCGGGGCTCGGGGCTCGGGGCTCGGCAGGAACCGAAATCAGTCGGCGTGGTGAGGTTCCGAGGCTTTGGCCTGATCGACCGCTGCACTGCCCGGCTTCTGCGCCCGCGCATCATCCGGCGCCACCGCCACGTCCCGCTGCAGCAGCACATCCAGCTTGCGCGCGCCCAGACGGCGCTTGAGCGCGTCGAGATCGACCCGATCGAGCGCGTGCGCATCGCGCTCCAGCGCACCGGACGCAATCGCCGCACTAGCACCACCCACACTGCCGGACGCCGCCGGCAAGATCACCTCGACATCGAGCCCCGTGCTCAGGTAGTGAAGGTTGATCGTCGCGGCCTGCAAGCCGCCGGCCGCGAGCGCCGCGTTGACCTCGGCGGCCACGCGCTCGCGCGGCGGCAAACCGACAGGCGGATGCGCAACGGCATCGTTTTCCGGATCGACGTGGATCAGCGCGTCGAGCACGCGGTTGTCGCTGAGCACGCGCAAGCGCGCCGACTCCGCGATGTAATGCCCTTCCGATACCGAAATCAGCGGATCGACCAGAATGTGCGCATCGACGAGCGCAAAGTCGCCCATCTTGCGCGTGCGCATTTCGTGGACGTCGCGCACACCGGGCGTCGAGAGCAGCAACGCGCGCATGTCGGCGGTGGCGGTTTCGTCGAGCGCGCGATCGGACAGGTCTTGCAGCGCGTCCCAACCGAAGGTCCAGCCCATGCGCGCCACCATGAAGCCGACGATCGCCGCCGCGATCGGATCGAGCAGCCGCACGCCGGCGAGACTGCCGACCACGCCGATCCCCACCACCAGCGACGACGCCGCATCCGAACGCGCATGCCACGCGTTCGCGATCAGCATCGCCGAGCGCACGCGATTCGCCTCGCGCAGCATGTAGCGAAACAGCGCCTCTTTCGAAACGAGCACGAGCACCGCGACCGCGAGTGCGCTCACCTGCACGGCGGGAATGTTTTCAAGATTGGCCAGGCGCGTACCGGCACGCCATAACATGCCGACGCCGACCGAGATAAGCAGCGCGCCTAAAAATAATGAAGCCACCGTTTCATAACGGCTATGTCCGTAATTGTGATCCGCATCGGGCTTTGCGCCGCTATGCCGATTGGCAATCAGCACGACAAAATCGGAAATCAGATCAGCAAGGGAATGGACGCCGTCGGCAACGAGCGCCTGCGAGTGCGCCAGCGTTCCGATCGCGACTTGCAGCGCCATCAATACCGTATTGACGGCAATACTCGCAAAAGTACTTTTACGCGCAACGCGCTGTTTCTCAGTCGATTGGGCGATGTCAGCGGACGGCATCTTGAAAAAGGAGAGGTTCAATCTCTTTATTGTACCCGCCAACCATCGAAGCACGTCGGGAATAGCGAAAAAAGTCCTTTTGAATCAGCCGCTTATCTAAACGAAAAGCATTCGTGTTCCAGTTATCTGCGACACCTGCGACAAAAAGCAGCAGGTCTGAATAGCAGAAAGCCGCGCCCTGAATTGGTGCGCGGCTTTCCGAGATTATGGCAACGCGCAATAAGCGCTGCTCATTACCGATATTCCTATTACTTATGGACCGGAAGGATTTACTTTCCGGCCCATCGTATTATTTCTCGATGAGGAATTTTTCTCGATCGAGACCTGCGATCCAACGCGGCGGCTTGCCGCGGCCCGACCACGTGTTGCCACTTTCCGGGTCGCGGTATTTCGGCGCAACGCCCGCGCGGGGACGGGCGGCCTTGACGCTTTTCGCCGCACGGCCACCGCCGAGTTCGCTCAGCGAAATACCGTAATCGACCATTTTCTGCTTGATCTCATTCAAGACTTCAGCGTATTCGCGTGACTTCGCTTCTTCGATCTGCTTTTCGAGCTTCTCGCGCTGTGCGAGGAGTTCCTTGTAGGAAGACATAGGTTCCCTTGTCGTATGGATAAATGACCGCCGATCTTATGTCGGCTCGTTCTTTGAGGTTTCAGACCTCGGAATTTTGGCGAGATTAACACAAAATAGAAAAACTGCAAAAGCACTCGCCGCAAATATTTTAAATTCGTTTCAAAAAGTTTCGGCACCGTAGCGGTATCCGCACGATTAGCTTTCAATTAGCTGATTTCGCATGTTGCTGAAAAACTCTCGGCGAAGCGCATATTTATGCGATTAACTAGCAGCAAATGCTATTTTGAGATCGCGAATTCGCATCAACATTTCACGCCATGAGAACTTTCATCGCAATAAGCGCTTCTATTGAGATAGAGCCGAAGACAAAAGCAGTGGCCGATGTCCGGGGTTTTCCCAAAAACAATAATGCTTAATGCGCATATCGCTCGATGCAAACTTCGAGCGCCGCATGCAATGTTTCAGCGTCCAATCGCGCGCCGTCGAATGTGCAGCGGCGACGCATACCCGCCTGTTTCAGATCGACGCCATAGCGGTCGATGCCTAGAAATTCCACGCCTTCCGTGCCGCTCAACCGGCGGCCGAATTCGTCGAGCAGCGCGTTCTCCTCATCGGCGCCGAGCGGCGGCAGCGCATCGAGTTCCGCCCCGTCGAGCCAGCCCATCGCGCCAAATCCGCCGATATACCGCAGGCGTTCGATCTGCATCGTCCAGAACGAGAAATCGCCGAGCATCAGATAGCGCTCCGCTTCCGGGTGATATCGCAGGTAGCGCCGCACGAACTCCGGGGCCGGCTCGAAGGTGCCGAGCAGCGTGGCGCGCTGGCCGCCGAGGACGTCGCCGTCGGGTGCGTCCACCGCCAGAAAGCCGGCGCGCGGGTCCGCGAGCAGGTTATGCGTGTGCTCGGCGAGCCGGCTAATGAGAATAGTCGGACGATGCCGCGCGTCCGGCGCGAACGGCAACACCGACGGATACGGAAAGCCCCCGGGCCCGCGCGCATGCGTGGCGAGCGTGCCGACGGCGGCCGTGTGCAACAGGTGCAGCGGAGCATGAGCGGGAATGTTCAAGTCGACGTACCTCGATGAATGGACGACAGGCGGAGCGGCGCACGAAGACGGCAGCAAGCTCGCGGAACGCCGTGGCAACCCGCATGGACGGCACGCCTGCCACGACATTGCGGCAAACGGCATGACACGGGCAAACGGCCGGCACATCGCCCATAAAAAACCTGGCGACGCACTCCGCCGCCCTGCCACACGGAGCTCGCGCCATCGTACGTGCCCGGCTCCGGCCTTCCAAGCATAGGACAGCATGCTTCGATAAAATCTCAAGTCCGCTTTCAATGCGCCTTCATACGCGCCCCCCGTTTCGAGACCTTCGTGCCCGACCAACCCGCCTCCGAATTCGCCGTCCTGCCCGCTGCCCATCGCGACCTGCCCGTCACCGCGCGGCAACGGGCCCGCGTCGCCACGATGGCGCTGTTTTTTATCGCCGGCATGATGTACGCGTCGTGGGGCGTGCACGTGCCGACCGTGCGCGACCGCTTCCATCTGAATGCGGCCATGCTGTCGTTCGCGCTGCTGGCCGTCGCAGGCGGCTCGATCGGCGCGATGGTGACCAACGGATCGTGGATCGCGCGCGTCGGCACGCGCCGCGCCTGCCTTGCGGGCGGCCTCGCGATGGCCGCCTGCGCGGCGCTGATTCTGGTCGTGCCGTCGTACGGGCTCCTGCTGGCCGTGCTGGCGATCTTCGGCGCCGGCATGGCCACGCTCGACGTCGCGATGAACGCCGAGGCGAGCGCCGTCGAAAAAGCACTCGGCAAGCCGATCATGTCGTCGCTGCACGGCATGTTCAGTCTCGGCGGGATGTTCGGCGCGGCCGTCGGCGGGGCGCTGCTCGCGCGCGGCATGGCGCCCGCCCTGCACCTGCTGCTCGCGGCGGCGGTGAGCGCGCTCGTGCTTCTGCTGGCGTGTCCGTCGGTCCTGCCGCACGTGCCGCACGCCGAGCATCCCGACTCGGCGACGCCGCGCACGAGCCGCTGGCGCTCGCCAGCGCTGTGGGCACTCGGCGCGATGACGCTCGTCGCGCTGATCGCCGAAGGTGCGATGTACGACTGGGCCACGGTCTATATGCGCGACGTCGTGCTCGCGACACCCGCACTCGCGAGCGCCGCCTACGCAGCGTTTTCGGGCGGCATGGCGGCGGCGCGTTTTGCCGGCGATGCGGTGCGCGCCCGCTTCGGCGCGCCGCAGCTCGTGATGATGAGCGCCGCGCTCGCCTGCGCGGGCATGGTCGACGCGCTGCTGCTGCCGAATCCGGTTGCCGCGCTGGTCGGCTTCGCGCTGCTCGGCCTTGGCCTCGCGAACATGATGCCGGTGCTGTTCGCGGCGGCCGCGAGCGTGAAAGGCATCCACGCGGCCGAAGGGCTCGCGCACGTCGCGGGGCTCGCGTATTTCGGCTTGCTGCTCGGGCCGGTCATCATCGGCGCGGTCACGCAGATGACCAATCTGACGATTGGTCTGTCGGTCGTCGCCGTGTGCGCCGCGTCGATCGCGCTCGTCGGCCCGAAGGTGCTGCGGCGTTTGAAGATCTGAGCCCAGGGCACGCCTGCCGTGTGTCGACGTTCTTCATGTCATATGAAACCCGCCGGCTTACGTTACGTTACGCGCGGCCCCGCGCGCCGCTGTGTTCCCCGACACATCGCTGCCCGGAACTGTCTCGCCCGCCCGCGCAAAAACCATCAACTCGTTGATTTATATAGATTTTCATCTCTCACCAGGTCGCTTAAAAAAATGGCATAGTCTTTGCAGTTAGCTCCCTCAGCAATTTCCATATTACGAGGGGAGCGGAACATGCAATGCAAACTCAAACTAACGGCCGTCGCGCTATGCGTGACGTCAATGATCGTCCTCACCGGATGCGGTAGCACGCTGACAACCGGCACAGGTAGCCTCGGCGGCGGAGGCGCGGGTGGTTCGAGCAGCGGTTCGTCCAGTGGTTCCAGTAGCGGTTCGAGCAGTGGCTCATCCAGCGGCTCCAGCAGTGGCTCGAGCAGTGGCTCGAGCAGTGGCTCGTCCAGCGGTTCGAGCAGCGGTTCGTCCAGTGGTTCCAGTAGCGGCTCGAGCAGTGGCTCATCCAGCGGCTCCAGCAGTGGCTCGTCCAGCGGCTCCAGTAGCGGTTCGAGCAGTGGCTCGTCCAGCGGTTCGAGCAGCGGTTCGAGCAGCGGTTCGAGCAGCGGTTCGAGCAGCGGTTCGAGCAGCGGCACAGCCAGCGCCAACCCCGTTGGCGTCGTCGTGCAGAACACCGGCAACGTCGTCACCGCAGCCGGCCAAACCGTCTCCGCGGTCGGCAGCCAGATCGGCTCGACGTCGCTTCCCGGCACCAATGCAGCGACCACCACCGCGCTCGGCAACGTCGTGTCGAATCTCGGCAGCGGCGTGACCGCGCTCGGCACCGGCGTCGCGAACGGCCTCGGCCAGCTCGGCAATTCGACCGATCCGCTCGGCACCACGCTCGCCAGCAGCGGCAACCTCGTCTACAACGCGGGCCAGGCCGTCAACAGCGCCGGCCAGCTCGTCACGAGCCTCGGCAGCGGCCCGACCACGGCGCTGAGCCCGCTGACGACGCCGCTCGGCACGGTCGTATCGACGGTCGGCAATACGGTCAGCAGCGTCGGCACGCAGCTCGGCACGACGCTATCGAACGGCCCGATCCAGCAGGTCACGCAGACGCTCAGCACCGCGATCACGCCGATCACCTCGACGCTCGCGCAGACGACCCAAACCGTCGGCGACACGACCGGCCTCGGCGCGCCGCTGAACGGCCTGCTGTCGACGCTCGGCCACGGACTCGATAGCGCCGGCAGCAAGATCGGCAGTGCAACCGGCAACCCCATCGGCCAGAACCTCGGCAACGTCGTGACGAAGCTCGGCGACACGGTCACCTCGGCGGGCGGCCTGCTCACCGCGGGCAGCGCGAGCAGCGGCAATCCGCTTGGCGGCCTCACGGGTCTGCTCGGTCTGGGTGGCAGCAGCGGTACCTCGGGCAACCCGCTCGGCGGTCTCACGGGCCTGCTGAGTCTCGGCGGCAGCAGCGGGACTTCGGGCAACCCGCTCGGCGGTCTCACGGGCCTGCTGAGTCTCGGCGGCAGCAGCGGGACTTCGGGCAATCCGCTCGGCGGTCTCACAGGCCTGCTGAGTCTCGGCGGCAGCAGCGGGACCTCGGGCAATCCGCTCGCACCAGTCACCGGTCTGCTGACGACGGTCACCGGCACGCTGACGGGCGGCCTGAGCGGCGGCAGCGGCGGCAACAGCCCGCTCGCACCGCTGACCAGCGTCGTCTCGACGCTGACGGGTGGTCTCGGCGGCCTTGGCGGCACCGGCGGCTCGGGTAGCCCGCTTGCGCCGCTGACCAATGTCGTGAGTTCGGTAACGGGCACGGTCACCGGCGTTCTGGGCGGCGCGACGTCGAGCGGCGGCAGCAACCCGCTCGCGCCGGTGACGACGCTGGTGTCGTCGCTGACGGGCACGCTCAGCGGCGCGACGACGGGCGGCACGTCATCGGGTAGCGGCAGCGGCAATCTGCTCGCGCCGGTCACCGGCCTGCTGACGACGGTCACCGGTACGCTGACGACCACGGTAGGCGGCGTCACGGGTGCCGCGGGCGGCAGCTCGGGTGGCGGCCTGCTCGGCGGCCTCGGCAACCTCGCGGCGAAGAAGTGATAACCAAGAACAACGACAGCAGATAAAGGCGCGATAACCAGAAGCGCCGCAGGGAGGGTGGCGAGCCGGGCAACCGGCTCGCCATTTTTTTATCTGCGTACGCTTGATGAAGGTTCGATGAACACCCTGCGCTCCCGCGGTCGACAGGCACTCGAACCGCGGCGAACGCATGCCGGCTTGCAAGTCCAGCAGCGTGCGCAAGCCGGTTCGGTGTCCGTAGCATGGCGATGCGCGAAAGAAGCCATCGCGTGGAAATACGGAAAGCGAGCATAAAAGAAAAGGCACGCGAGCCTCACAGCGCGCGTGCCTTTTTAACAGCGAACCGAAGACGGCGCAATGCCGTCCCCGCTCACATGGAATTTACATCTTCACGACGTCGAGCAGCGTCTTCTTGCCCTGCTTGTAGTTGTACAGCGAGATCACGCCGTGCTGCAGGTCGCCCTTCGAATCGAAGGTCGTTTCGCCGATCACGCCCTTGTAGTCGGTCGTCGGCATCGCGGCCAGGATCTTCGCCGGATCGGTCGAGTTCGCGCGCTTCATCGCGTCGACGATGATGTACACCGCGTCATACGTGAACGGCGCGTAGATCTGGATCGGCTGGCCGAAGCGCTTCTCGTACTTCGTTTCGAACGCCTTGCCGCCCGCCATCTTCTCGAGCGCCATGCCGGCTTCCGAGCAGACGATGTTGTCGGTTGCGTCGCCGGCCAGGTCGGACAGCTTGTCGGTACACACGCCGTCGCCTGCCAGCACCTTCGCGCGCAGGCCGAGCTGCTTGGCCTGCTTCGCGAACGGGCCGCCGGTGGCATCCATGCCGCCGTACATGATCGCGTCCGGGTTTTCGCCCTTGATCTTCGTCAGAATCGCGCGGAAGTCGACGGCCTTGTCGTTGGTCGCGTCATGCGACACCACGTTCAGGCCGAGCGCCTTGGCGGTCTTTTCGAATTCGTTCGCGAGACCCTGGCCGTACGCGGTCGAGTCGTCGACGATCGCGACGGACTTGATCTTCATGTCCTTCGCGGCGTAGTTGGCGAGTGCCGGACCCTGCTGCGCATCAGTCGCCACGACGCGGTACGTCGTCTTGAAGCCCTGTTGCGTGTAGGCCGGGTTCGTTGCCGACGGCGAAATCTGCACGATGCCCGCATCGCTGTAGATTTTCGAAGCAGGGATCGAGGTGCCCGAGTTCAGGTGGCCGACCACGGCGACGACCTTGTCGTCGACGAGCTTCTGGGCGACCTGCGTGGCGGTGCGGGGGTCGGCCGCGTCGTCCTGGGCATCGAGTTGCAGCGTGATCTTCTGGCCGCCGATCGTGAGGCCCTTCGCGTTGATTTCCTCGACGGCGAGACGCGCGCCGTTTTCGTTGTCCTTACCCAGGTGAGCGATACCGCCAGTCAACGGCGCAACGTGACCGATCTTGACGACCGTGTCGGCCGCGGCCGATGTTGCCAACGTCGCGAACAGCATCGCCGCAGCGCTGATCGGCAACAACTTTTGAATTGTGATGTTCATGTATGTCTCCATTTTCGGTCAAAACAACGTAATCGCCCTGTGCCCCGCTTCCCCAACTCGTGTCGCTCAGTCCCGTGGACGATCACGCCGGTTGCATCGTTCATGCACTTGGCCAGTACGCTTGCCTGACTGTTTGTGACAGTTGGCAAACCGTACTTGCGCGCAAGTGTAGGTCATCAAATTAATTTGGGGGAATTTTTTGAGAAAGTGGGAAGAACACTAATAGCGCGTGTCCCGCAAGCGTCGCTCGCGGCCTCGGCGAATGGGCCGGAAAGCGCCAGCCCATGCGGGTTTCCGCCAATTGAGGGGGTTCGCCGCGCGGGAGGTTTTAGCGTTTTTTCTGGTTCGAATCGGGAATAATTCGAAGGATTTTTCAACTCGATAATGAGGCGCGCCGCACATGCTTATTAACGGATTCAGTTCGCATTGCAGGCGCGCCGGCGCATCTCTGAATCAGTCGCCGGAGCGACTGCGGAAGTGGGCGCGGAATCGGTCACGGATGTGGTCACCAAGCGGTCATGAATGCGGTCAAAACCGCAGCCACGCATGCAGTCACTGAATGCGGTCGCCGGCGCGGTCACAAACCCGTCAACAAAACCGGCCACGAAGCCAATCGCAAAGCCGGTCGCACAATCAGCGCTTCACGAGCGGCGCTCGAACGCGGCGATACGCGCGGTCGCCGCGCGCCATTCCTGCTCGAGTTGCGCCATCAGTTCGGCGGCGCCGAGACCTTCAGGACGCGCGCGGCCGAGCGGCGCGCCCTGCCCCGCCCACAGCGACAGGTAATCGCCGTTCTGCGCGCGGCCCGCGTTTTGCCGCAGCTCCTGCGTCAAGGCGTTTTGCACGGGATACGGCGCGATCCGCTGCGCCTCTTCGCTCAAACGTTGCATCAACGGATTGCGGATGCCGCGCGCATGACGGCCGGTGATCGCGCGCGTCACCGTAGTCGAGGTGTCGGACATGCCGCGCACGCGGGTTTTCCATACGGCGGGAATCGCGCTTTCGCGGCTCGTGAGAAACGCGGTGCCCAGCACCGCCGCCTGCGCGCCGAGCGCAAGCGCCGCGACGATGCCGCGGCCGTCCATGATGCCGCCGGCGGCCAGCACCGGCAGCCCGCTCGCGTCGACGAGTTGCGGCACGAGCGCCATCGTGCCGATGAGCGCATCCTCGGCCGCACCGATGAAGGTGCCGCGATGCGCGCCCGCCTCGGCGCCTTGCGCGGCGATCGCATCGGCGCCCGCGTCGCGCCACGCGACACCCTCGGCGACATGCGTCGCAGTCCCGATCACATACTGGCCGTTTGCATGCAAACGATCGACATCGGTGGCGGCCAACAGTCCGAACGTCAAGCCCACCACCGGCACGCGCAATTCGATCAGCGTTTCGAACTGCGCGCGGAAGTCCGGCGCATAGCGTTCGAGCGCCCGGCCGGGCGGCAGGCCGAGATCGGCGCGCAGCGGATCGATCGCGTCGAGCGCGCGGCGCACGGTGGCTTCGTCCGGCGAGGCGGGATCGAGCACGAACAGGTTCACACCAAAGGGCCGCGTGGTCAGTTCGCGAATCGCCGCGACTTCGCTCGCGATCTTCTCCGGCTCGAGCGCCGCACCCGCGAGAAAACCGAGCCCGCCCGCATTCGACACCGCCGCGACCATCGCCGGCGTGGTCGCGCCGCCCGCCATCGGCGCCTGCACGACCGGCACGCGCATCTGAAAACGCGCCGCAAACGGCGTCACAAAATTGCCCTCATTCATGATCGGTTTCCTTTCCGGCGCAAGGCCGGCCATATCTGTGCAAGAGGCTCGCCACGCGTTCGCGTGATGCGCCTGCCGGCGCGAGCCGATACGGCCGACTCTACCCATATGCGCGCCGCCGGAAAAATGAATTATCGAGAATGTTTCAATCGCCTGACGAGAATCGTGGCGTGCGAAGCAAGCCGCAAGGCCCCGCCCAGCCCTGCTGCAAGGCGGTTCTTTTGATGGCACACTAAGCGCCCGCCCGAGGCCGGCCGGCCTTTGGCGTTCCGACTACCCCGACCTCGCGCGACGCCCGCGCGAGTCAATGGAGAACAGTATGAGCACGACTTCCCGATGGATCGACATCCCCGCCGGCAACGACAGTTTCGGCGGCTACCTGGCGCTGCCGAAGGGCGGCAAGGGACCGGCCGTCATCATCATTCAGGAAATCTTCGGCGTGAACAGCCATATCCGCTCGGTCGCGGATCAGTACGCGCAGGACGGCTATGTCGCGCTCGCGCCGGACGTGTTCTGGCGCGTGCAGCCGCGCGTCGAATTGACGTATGAAGGCAAGGACCGCGAAAAGGGCATCGAGCTGATGCAGAAGACCAAACTCGACGACGCGGTCGCCGACATCGGCTCGGCCGCCGCCGCTTTGCGCGCGCTGCCGGAAGTGACCGGCAAGGTCGCGGCGATCGGCTATTGCTTCGGCGGCCGCCTCGCGTACCTGGCCGCCGCGGCCGGTTCGCTCGACGCCGCGATCGCCTACTATGGCGGCGGCATTCACACCCATCTGGACAAAGCCGCCAGCGTCAAGGTGCCGATGCAATTCCACTACGGCGAGCTCGACGCGCACATTCCGCTGTCCGATATCGGCCAGATTCAGGAGCGCTTCGCGGGCCGCGCCGACGTGCAGTTCAACATCTACCCGAACGCCGATCACGGCTTCAACTGCTCGGACCGCGCCTCGTACAACCAGCACGCCTCGGCCTTGGCGCACGGCCGCACGCTGACGTTCCTCGGCGAGCGCATGTAGGGAGCGCGGCGGGTCACGCCGGGCGCGTCACTCGGGTACGCTCGGCAAGACGGCGGGTCGGCGACACGCCGTCTTTTTCATGGGCAACCCTCAGCGAGACAACGCGCAACCCGGCGCAGCGCTTCATCGCCCGCGCGGACAGCCGGCCCGACTCGACGCGGCCGCCGCCTGCAGTCGACACCCGCAGTCGACGCGCAACCCAAACCGACAACGAGGCTTCCTACGCCGTGCACTCAGACTATCTCGCTCATGACGCCATCGGCCTCGCCGAACTCGTACGCACACGTCAGATCAGCGCGCGCGAACTGGTCGACGTCGCGATCTCGCGCACCGAAGCCGTCAATCCCGCGATCAACGCGGTCGTCCTGAAGGACTACGACGCGGCACGCCAGCGCGCCTCGCGCGACGACGCCCGCCGCGACGACAATGCGCATGGCGCCGGGCGCCTCGACGGCGCGGACAACGCACACGCGGCGCTCGCCGGCGTGCCGTTTCTGATCAAGGACCTCGGCGCGCCGATCGCCGGGTTGCGCATGGCGATGGGCAGCCGTCACTATCGCCACTTCGTTCCCACCCAGGATGCGCCCGTCGTCACGCTCGCGAAAGCGGCGGGCCTGAACATCTTCGGCAAGACCAGTACGTCCGAACTCGGGCAGATGCCTTATACGGAGCCCGAACTATTCGGCGCGTGCCGCAATCCGTGGAATCTCGATCACACGCCGGGCGGTTCGAGCGGCGGCGCGGCGGCCGCGGTCGCCGCGGGCATCGTGCCGCTCGCGCATGCTTCGGACGGCGGCGGCTCGATCCGCATTCCGGCTTCGTGCTGCGGACTGTTCGGCCTCAAGCCGTCGCGCGGACGCGTGCCGCGCGCGAGCCCGCCGACCGCGGGCGAACTCGGCATCGATCACGCGATATCGCGCAGCGTGCGCGACAGCGCGCTGCTGCTCGATCTGCTGTCGGGCCACGCGGAGCGGCCGAGCGGCGCGCCCGGCACGTTTCTCGGCGCGACGCTCGACGCAACGCGCGAGCCCTTCAAACCGCTCAACATTGCTTACGTGACAGAGCCGATGCTCGCGCCGTCGCTGTCCGCCGATGCGCGCGCCGCGCTCGACGACGCCGCGCAACTTGCCAGCTCGCTCGGCCATCGTCTCGAACCGGTGTCGCTCGGCATCGATTTCGCGGCGGTCCGTCAGGCGTTTCTCACGCTGTGGTCGGTCGTCGCCGACGACATCGTGCTGAACGCGGAGCGCATCAGCGGCCATAAGCCCGTGCGCGGCGAGTTCGAAATTTCGACGTGGGCGATGGCGCACATCGGCCGCAAGCTTGGCGAACAAGGCTTGCCGGCAGCGCTCGAAGAACAGCGCCGCATCACCGAACGCCTTACCGATCTGCTGAACCGTTACGACGTGCTGCTGTGCGCGACGCTCGCGGCCGCGCCGATCAAGATCGGCGAGATGCAGCCCACGCAGTTCGAGCGCGTGCAGATGCGCGCGGTCACCGCGGTGCCGTTCGAAGGGCTGATGAAGAAGCTGCTGCTCGAAGCGTCGAACAAGGCGTTCGCGTGGGCGGGCTGCACGGAGCTATTCAACCTGAGCGGGCAACCGGCGATGTCGGTGCCGCTCTACTGGAATGCGCGCGGGCTACCGATCGGCGTGCAGTTCGCCGCGCGCAACGGCGCCGAAGCGACGCTGCTGCGGCTCGCCGCGCAACTCGAAGCGGCGCGGCCGTGGTTCGACCGGCGGCCGCCGCTGCTGAACGCGCGGCGATAGGCCGCCATCGAGAGTGCGCCGCGATGCTGCGGCGCACTCTCGCGCAAACCGGCCAATAACGTTGGCCCCGGCTTGCGTCAGGCCTTCTTGTTATACGCGCTGCACCACCCCTTCGCCGACACCTGCTTGCCCGCGAACATCGGACAGGCGCCGTAGGCATCGCCCGCCTTGCCCTGGAAGAAACTGCAGTTGCCGCAGTCCTGGCCTGCCGCGTATTTCGCGAACTTCGCCTTGTCGACTTTGCTTGCATCTTCCTTGTAGCCGAGCGCCTGCGCGGTCGGATCGGCTTCGGTGACCTTCGGCGCATCGGCAAACGCCTGGCGCGACAGCGCGAGCGTCGATGCCACACCAATACTGGTAATCAGAAACGTACGACGGGACGATCTCATGGGGACTCACTCCATTTATATTGAACTAACGCCGTTCTGATGACGACGGTCCCCAAGCATAGCAACGAAGCCCGCGCGCGTGATGACTCAAATGGTGGAGATAAGCGGTTCGGTACGGGGAAGCGGTGCGAGCGGACCGGTGGAATGGGCCGCGACGCGAGGCAAGGCGCGACACTACGCCGCGCGCATTCGAGGTGCATCCGGAGCACACCCGCGCGCCGCGCGAAACATCAGCCGCGCCCGGCCAGCTCGCAAACGCGCTGCGCAATCGCGAGCGATGCCGTCAAACCCGGCGACTCGATGCCGAACAGATTGACGAGCCCGCGCACGCCATGCGCGGCCGGCCCCTGAATCACGAAATCGGCGGCGGGCTCGCCGGGGCCGGACAGCTTCGGACGAATGCCCGCATACGCGGGCTGCAATGCGTCGTCGGGCAGCGCCGGCCAGTACGTGCGAATCGCCGAGTAGAACGAGTCCGCGCGCCGCGGGTCGACGTTGTAATCGATCGTGTCGACCCATTCGACGTCGGGACCGAAGCGCGCCTGGCCGCCGAGATCGAGCGTCAGATGCACGCCGAGGCCGGCCTCGTTCGGCATCGGATAGATCAGGCGGCTGAACGGCGCGCGCCCCGAGATGCTGAAGTAGCTGCCGCGCGCGAAATAGAGCGGCGGCACATGCCGCGCATCGAGTCCGCGAATCCTGCGCGCGAGCGCGTTCGCGTGAAGGCCCGCGCTATTGATGACGCACGCGGCGCTGACCGTGGTCGACGCATTGCCGCCGACCGTGACGACGAAGCGCCCGTTGCGCGCCTCGATCGCCTGAACCGGCGCGTGAAACGCGCACACCGCGCCGTCGCGCTCGGCGTCGCCCTGCAACGCGAGCATGAACTGGTGACTGTCGACGATGCCCGTCTGCGGCGAAAACACCGCCTCCACGCATTCGAGCGCCGGTTCGAGCGCCTGCGCCTGATCGCCGCTGATGCGCATCAGGTCGAGCACACCGTTGTCGCGCCCCTTGGCCATGATGCTTTCGAGCTGCGGAATCTGGCTGCGCGACGTGGCGACGAGCAGCTTGCCGCAGCGCGAATGCGGCACGTTGCGCTCGACGCAGTAGTCGTACAGCATTTCTCGGCCGTGCACGCACAGCGCGGCCTTCAGCGAGCCGCGCGGGTAGTAGATGCCCGCGTGAATCACTTCGCTATTGCGCGAGCTGGTGCCCACGCCGATCGCCTCGGCCGCTTCCAGCACGATCACCTCGCGCCCGCGCGCCGCCAGCGCGCGCGCCGTCGCGAGGCCGATCACGCCGGCGCCGATCACTACGCATTCGATCTGATCCATATCCGTTGACGCGGCCTGCTGCGCCGCGCGCTGCCTCGTTCAGCCGATGGAGAGGAAGACAGGATGCCGCGCCTGCGTGCCGCGGTCCGCTCGCTGCCGAACGCCGCCGTCGAGCCCATGGCGCCACCTCTGTCCGCTCGTGTCCTGCTACCCCTGTCACGCAAAATTGTACGACGCGGTACAGACAGAAATGCCCGCAGTTCGCTCAACTGCGGGCATTTCTGTCTCGGGCGCGCACACGATGCGGCGGTCGCAAAGTTTCAGTGTATGTCGCCTGAGGGCTCGGTGCCGATTTACCTGCCCAAGATGTATCTCAAAAACAGCAATAATTGCTGCGACATTGATGTCGCACGACGTATGAATTGCCGCCTGTCGCCCGTCAAAGTGAGAAAAAGGCCGTTTTTTATCCAAAAAATGACCCGAAAACTCAAAAACCAATCGGTTTTCGCCGGTTTCCGTAATCGAGACGAATATCGGCGGGCTCGATTTCGTCGCGGCCCGCGATCCGCGCCGCTCCGAAGCCGTTCAGGATCGCACGGCGCATTTCCCGCGGCGAGGCGCGCTCGAGCGCGTCGAGCGTCGCGTCGCCGAGCAGCGCCGGGAAGCGCAGCCCCCAGTTGTGCGCCGAGCGGATCTCGTCGTAGATCGATTGCGCGATACGCCGCGCGCCGTCGTGGTCCGGCGGCGCAATCTCGTACACGTTCATGCGGTTCAGGATCGGCTCGGGAATCGCGCGCTCGTCGTTGGCGGTCGCGATCCAGATCACGTTGCCGGCATCGATCGGAATCTCGGCGAATTCATCGATGAAGCTTTGCGCGGTGTCGTGTTCGAGCAGCGCGTAGAGTGCGCCGAGCGGGTCGTATTGCGAGTCGCCGGTAGCCTTGTCGATCTCGTCGACCGTCATCACCGGATTTGCATAGCTGCCGTTCACGAGCGCATCGAACACCTTGCCCGGCTTCGCGTTCTTCCATTGCGACGACGCGCCCGACAGAATCCAGCCCGCCGTCAGCGAACTCATCGCCACGTACTGGTAGGCGGTGCCGAGCAGGCGCGCGAGCTGCTTCGCGAAATGCGTCTTGCCGATGCCGGGGTCGCCGAGCAGCAGCATCGGCATCAGTTCGAGCCGGTCTTCGGTTTCGAGGCACAGCGCGACCTGCCTGCGGATGTCGTCGAGCGGTGCGGAAAAATTGGGCAGCGCGTCGAGCAGATCGTCGATCGACGGCATGCGGTTCGGCTTCACGCAGAAACGCAGATTGCCGGTCTTCAGCATCTTCTCGTAGGTCGCGCGCAGCGCCTCGCTCGCGCCCTCGCCGAGACCGTTCAGCGCGGCTTCGACCTGATCGAGGTCGTACACCCGGCTGAACGAGGCCACGGCGATTTCCTGTTTGACCATTGCTGTCGTCATCGCTCACCCCGTCTTGCTGGTCCTGCTGCGGCGGCGCCTTGTGAGCGCCGGCTCAGGACCAGTGTAACGGCGGCGTGATTGCGTGCAAGCCAGCAGTCATGCGGCTCTGCTGCTAACAGCGCGGGCGTTTCAGGTGCGCCGCCGCGGCGCTTTCCAGCGGCCTCGAACGATTGTTTCGAAGATTCCCGTCCTTATCTGAAATGCATTGTTGCTGAACCGCTTTCCCGTTCGACGGGTCAGAAAACGTTGCGGCCATCAGGGGTAAGATGGCTCTCTGACCAACCGGCCACCGGCCTCGCAACGTACCTGCCCACTATACGGGCCGACGCCGTGAGCGGAGATTCCTTCCATGTGGAAAACCAGTATCGTGGCCATGCTGCTTGGCGCTTCGTTGCTCGCACACGCGCAACAACGGCCGGCGCAGCAGGTCGTGCAATGGCAGTTGCAGGTGATGCAGGACGATCAGCAGGTCGACTCGTTCGAGGGCACCACCACCGTCGGCCAGGCGCACACGGATACGCATCATCGGGTCGTGCAGCATCACGTCGGCTGCAAGGACCAGCCGGCCGGCAGCATCGATCTGTCGCGCACGCTGACCGTCTCGCCGCTGCGCGTGGACCCGGAGGGCGTGACGATGTCGATCGAGACGCAGGAAACGCTCGAAGACGCCGCCCCCCAGCGCACCGACATCGGCTGCAAGCTGCCGCCGCAACCGCGTCTGGTGAGCGGAAGCCATCCGGGCCTCGTCGTGCCGCCGGATCAATGGGCGAGCTGGACGATCGTTGCAAGCAATCCGAAGCTGGTTTACCGCTTGCATGCGAGCGTGGTCGCGAACGGCAATGACGGTACGAACGGCAGTGCGAATGACGGTGCGAACGGCAGCGCGGCCGGTGCGCCGAACGGCGATGCGAACGGTAGTCCGAACAGCCACGCCGCCAGTACGCCGAACGGCGCATCGAACTGACCTGGCCGACATGCACGGCGCCCCCGAACAACGCATCCTATCGAAGCCTTCAAACAGAACACGTGGATAACGCGGCATGCGAAACCCAGAAGAATTGATCCGCGAGAATCTCGCGCCGAACGATTTCGTCGCGGTGAGCTGGAACCTGCACAAGGGCCGCACGCCGCTCGGCTTTCAGGCCTGGCAGGCGATGCAGCGCTGGGTCCAATCGACCCACGCGGACGCCTATTTCCTGCAGGAAGCGATGGCGCGGCGCATGCCGTCGCCGGTATTGGCGAGCAGCTTCGGCGCGCCGATGGACGATCCGCTGACCGACGTCTGGCACTGCCAGGCGACCGAGATCGCCCGCTCGCTCGAACTCGAAGTCGCGCTCGGGCCGAACGTGTTCAAGCCGTCGTGGCGGCATGGCAATGCGATTCTGTCGCCGCATCCGCTCGATCTCGGCGGCCGCTGGGACATCTCCGCGCATCGCTTCGAAAAGCGCGGCCTGCTGGTCGCGCGCGCGACCTTCGGCGGGCGCCTCGTCACGCTGCTGTGCGCGCATCTCGCGCTGACACGCCCGGCGCGCCTGCGGCAGATGAACTGGATCGCGCACTGGATCGCCAAGGAAGCGCCCGACGGTCCGCTCGTGCTGGCCGGCGATTTCAACGACTGGCGCAACGACTCGGTGCCGCTCTTTCGCGAACACGGCCTGCAGGAAGTCGCGACGCTGCTCGGCGAACCGGCACGCACGTTTCCGGCGTTCTCGCCGGCGCTGTCGCTCGACAAGATGTTCGTGCGCGGCATGCAGCCGGTCGAATGGATCCAGCCGACGCAGGAGACCGCGTGGCTGTCGGACCATTTGCCGTATATGGCGCGCTTGCAGCTCGAATGAGAATGAGCCGGACGGTTATTTTGCGCGTCTGGCGTCATCAAAGCATAGACGTCAAAAATCCTTTTCTTATAAAGCCCTAGCTCGCCATGTGGCACTTCACAACGGTAACTGTGTACCTAAAAAAATCACTAAGCGGACAGCGTAAACACCTGCAAGCCCCCGCACGCACCCCGCCGCCGGCGCTGCCTTGCCCGCCCCGTTTGCCAGTTTTATCAGCAGGGTCAATGCTGCAGCGCAAGCCGCCTTTCGGTATGATCTCGAAATTGTCGTCCGCGCGGCGCGCTGCTTTCGCGCAAGCCGGACAGCCGATGGCAGCCGCCCTGCGCGGCACTCGCCGAATCGCCGTACCCCGCTGAAGCACGGCCGCACTCACGCCAACGTACTTTGCGACGCCGGACAGCCGGTGGCGCCGCTTGCCTGGCGGCAACCCGCTTCGCCACGCTCAACCGCCGCGGCCCGCCCAGTAGGCGCGGTAAAATAGCGGATTGCGCGTGATTCCCGACCACGGGTTAGCGCAGCATCGCCCTTGCCGTGCCGGCCGGCTCAGACGACTGGCCGCCTTTGTTTTCGCACTATCCAAGAAGCCATGAGCAACCTCAATTCACAAACCGTCCTGAGCGTCCATCACTGGACCGATACGCTTTTCAGCTTCACCTGCACGCGCGACCCGTCGTTCCGCTTCGAAAACGGCCAGTTCACGATGGTGGGCCTGCCGGTCGACGGCAAGCCGCTGATCCGCGCTTACAGCCTCGCCAGTGCGAACTACGAAGAACATCTCGAATTCCTGAGCATCAAGGTGCAGGACGGCCCGCTCACCTCGCGTCTGCAGCACCTGAAGGTCGGCGACGAAGTGCTGATCGGCAAGAAACCGGTCGGCACGCTGGTCGCCGACAACCTGCTGCCCGGCAAGACGCTGTGGCTGCTCTCCACCGGCACGGGCCTCGCGCCGTTCATGTCGATCATCAAGGACCCGGACATTTACGACCGCTACGAGCGCGTGGTGCTCACGCACACCTGCCGTTTCGTCGACGAACTCGCGTACAAGGAATACATCACCGAGCACTTGCCGGCACACGAGCACCTCGGCGAGCTGGTGCAGGAAAAGCTGCTGTATTACCCGACCGTCACGCGCGAGGCGTTCCAGAACCGCGGCCGCATCACCGAGCTGATCGAAACCGAAAAGCTGTTCGCCGACCTCGGCGTGCCGGGCTTCTCGCTCGAAAACGACCGCATCATGCTGTGCGGCAGCCCGCACATGCTGCGCGACACGCGCAAGCTGCTCGACGACGCGGGCTTCAAGGAAGGCAGCAACAACGACCCGGGTCACTACGTGGTCGAAAAGGCCTTCGTCGGCTAGGCAGGCAACACTATCCGCGGCCTTTCGGCGCCGCGAATCCCGCAAAAAGGAGCCTCCGGGCTCCTTTTTTGTTGCCGTTACAAATCGCCGTGAATCATTTCACTTTCCCTGTCGGCATTATTCCTACAGACGGCGATGCGAAATACATCAAGCAAAGTATGAAAAATCGTCGCTAACCGTTGGTGTGACTGCATTTTTTCTTTTTTTGAGATATTATCGCGCCGCCAGTTACGACGAATCGGCTAGCCTCTCATGGTCCGACCTAGTTGTTACCGAATGTAAATTTCGTTACGTTCCGGCATAGTGATCTGTCTGTTTCACGCTCGCGCGACGGACGCACCCGAAGGCCTGAGAATCGCATGCGTTCTTCCTTCGCGCTGCCTGTCCGCGCCCGCTTCGCTGTCCGCATCGCGTCCTGAGAGGGAAAATCATGGATTCGTCGACTGCCGTCCCGTTCAACGCGCCGCCGGCATCGCCCGCAGCGCGTGATGGCGTCGACGCGCCGTCGCGCGCCGCGGTGCGCGAGCTGGAACAACTGCGCGCGCGGGTGCGCGAACTGTCGGCCGAACTCGTGCAGGCACAGGAAAGCGCGCGCCGTCACGTCGCTCGCGAACTGCACGACGGCGTCGGCGCCGAGTTGACCGCGACACGCTTCGCGCTCGCCGGCATCGAAACCTGGCTGCCCGCCGACGCGCCACCGCAGTGCTCGGCCGCACTCGCGGTCGCGAACCGCTCGCTCGACGCGGTCTGCGCGGCAAGCCGCGAGGCCGTCGCGCAACTGCACGCGCCATCGTTCGAGGCCGGCGTCGCCGGCGCGCTCGCGCGCTGGGTCGGCGCATTCGCCACCCGTACGCACTTGCGCGCCACCTTCACCTGCGCCGACGATGCGCGGCTCGCGCGCCTGTCCGCCGACGCGGCGCTCGCCGTATTCCGCGTCGTCCAGGAAGCGCTGAACAATATTGCGAAACACGCGCGCGCGAGTTGCGCCGACGTGCGCCTCGAAACCAGCACGCGCCACCTGACGCTGCTCATCGGCGACGACGGCATCGGCCTGCCGCGCGGCGCGCGCCAGCGCAGCGGACAAAGCGGGAAAGACAGCCCAAGCGGCCACTTCGGCCTTGCCGGAATGCAGGCGCGCTGCGCCGCATTCGACGGCACGCTGCGGGTGAGCGCCCGGCGCGCCAGCGCCGGCCACGCCGACGTCAGCCCCCTCAGCCCCGGCAAGGCTGGCAGCAAAGCCCCGCGCGGCACTCTCGTGCAGGCGAGCTTCGCCTGGGACGCGCTGCTCGCCCCCGCATCCCGCGCCGGCCGGCGCGCGCTGCAATCGTGAGCGCGCCATCATGAGCCTGCGCATCCTGCTCGCCGACGATCACGCCGTGGTCCGCCAGGGTGTTCGCCAGTTGCTGCTCGACCGAGGCGTCGCGCGCGAAGTCGCCGAGGCGAAAACGGGCGCGGAAGCGCTCGACGCGCTCGGCCAGCAGAGCTTCGACGTCGTGCTGCTCGACATTTCGCTGCCCGACATGAACGGCGTCGAAGTGCTCAAGCGCCTGAAGCGCAAGGCGCCGCGCGTGGCGGTCCTGATGTTCTCGATGTACCGCGAGGACCAGTACGCGGTGCGCGCGCTGAAGGCCGGCGCGTCCGGCTATCTGTCGAAAACGGTCGACGTCGCGCAGATGATCGGCGCGATCCAGCAGGTCGCCGCGGGCCGCAAATACGTGAGCCCGGCAATGGCCGAGGCGCTCGCCGATTACGTGTCGTTCGACGGCGAGCAGCTGCCGCACGAAAAACTGTCCGACCGCGAATACCAGACACTGTGCATGCTCGCGTCGGGCAAACGGCTCACCGACATCGCGGCGGCGCTGTCGCTGTCGGTGAAGACGGTCAGCGTGTACCGCACGCGGCTGCTCGAGAAAATGAAGCTGCGCAACAACGCCGAACTGACGTTCTACGTGATGAGCAACCGTCTGGTCGACCTGAATCCGGCGATGGCGGGCTGAACGGCCGCCGCGCGCGCAACGATCCACCACGAAAATGCGGCACGCCGCGTAGCCTGCCTGGGGAGAGACTCCCGCCCGATTCGTCGTCGATTCGGTAAAAGCTTTATCCCCGCTTGCGCTCCGCGCGCAAACCTCTCCTCGAAGTTCCGTCCTGGCGGGAGTTTCCGCCCACCGCCCCCGCCCCACGTCACGGCGCATCCGAACAGGGATCTGGCACCGATCCGCTAGAATGCCGGGTTTTTCCCGACATTCGGCGCGCAACACGCGTGCACTACTGGAGACCCACGCCAATGTCCCTGTTTCGCAAAAAGAGCGTCGAGCACATGCTCACGGCAAGCGCTCAAAACGCCGGCCTGAAGAAGGCGCTCGGCGCGCTCGACCTCACGTTCCTCGGTGTCGGCGCCATCATCGGCACCGGCATCTTCGTGCTGACCGGCACGGGCGCCGTGCAGGCCGGCCCCGCACTGATGCTCTCGTTCGTGATCGCAGCGATCGCCTGCGGCTTCGCCGCGCTCGCCTACGCCGAATTCGCCTCGACGATTCCGGTCGCCGGCTCGATCTACACCTACTCGTACGCGACGCTCGGCGAACTCGCCGCGTGGATCATCGGCTGGGACCTGATGCTCGAATACGGGCTCGCGACCTCGGCGGTCTCGGTCGGCTGGTCGGGTTATCTGCAGTCGCTGCTGTCCGGTTTCGGCGTGTCGCTGCCGATGGCGCTGACCGCGGCCCCCGGCGCCGTCCCCGGACACGACACGCTGTTCAACCTGCCCGCATTCCTCGTGATGATGGCGATCACCACGCTGCTGTCGCTCGGCGTGCGCGAATCCGCGCGGATCAACAACATCATGGTCGCGATCAAGGTAGTCGTCGTGCTGCTCGTGATCGGCGTCGGCGTGTTTCACGTCACGCCGGCCAACTGGCATCCGTTCATGCCGAACGGCTGGAGCGGCGTGTTCGGCGCGGCCGCGGTGATGTTCTTCGCATTCATCGGCTTCGACTCGGTATCGTCGGCGGCCGAGGAAGTGAAGAATCCTAAGCGCGATCTGCCGATCGGCATCATTGCGTCGCTCGGCGTCTGCGCGGTGCTGTATGTCGCGGTCGCGGCGGTCGTCACCGGCATCGTGCCGTCGGCGAAATTCATGGGCATCACGCACCCGGTCTCGTATGCGCTGCAACTGGCGGGGCAGAACTGGGTTGCCGGCTTCATCGATCTCGGCGCCGTGCTCGGCATGCTGACCGTGATCCTCGTGATGGGCTACGGACAGACGCGCGTGATCTTCGCGATGTCGCGCGACGGCCTGCTGCCCGCGAAGCTCTCGAAGTTGCATCCGCGTTTTGCGACGCCGTTCTTCACGACGTGGCTCGTCGGCATCTTCTTCGGCCTGATCGGCGCGCTCGTGCCGCTCAACGTGCTCGCCGAACTCATCAATATCGGCACGCTGGCCGCCTTCTCGATGGTGTCGATCGCGGTGCTCGTGCTGCGCAAGACCCACCCCGAGCTGCCGCGCGCGTTCCGTTGCCCGGGCGTGCCGGTCGTGCCGGTGCTCGCGGTCGCCTCGTGCCTGTTTCTGATGATCAATCTGCAAGGCGTCACGTGGATCGCGTTCGTGATCTGGCTGCTGATCGGCATGGCGATTTACTTCGGCTACTCGCGCCGTCATTCGAAACTGGCGAAGTAACGCTCCGCTTTGGCCGAGCCGCGCGAGTGGGCTGAATGCTTGCGGCGGCGGCCGGGTTGGGTTGTTCGCGACGCCTTCCGCTTGCCCCTATTCATGCGCCCCGCCATGCCCTGCATGCGGGGCGCTTCTTTTTCGGCCGCCGATTGCGCAAGCGCCTCGCTCTTCCCCGCGCGCCCAGATGCGCCGCCGCGCCGAACACACTTCCCCTCATAGCGCACTCGCGCGATTTGTGTTTTACTTTTCGGCAGACCTATAAAAACCCGCAGCACCCTCATCGGACCTCGCGCATCGCAGCCAGCACGCAGTCGAAGGAAAGCAGGGCAAGAAAAATCACAGGTCCGGTCTCATCCCCACGAGATCGGGGCAAGCGCCGAAGTGCTCACGCCGATCGAGTGCGGTGAACGCATGAGATCGGGGCAGGTGCTAAAGCGCCAACTCCGATCGACCGCGGTAAACGCATGGGATCGGAGCAGGTGCTAAAGCACTAACTCCGATCGACGCGGTAAACGCATGGGATCGGAGTAAGCGCTCAAGCGCTAACTCCGATCGACATAGGAGACAGCTTCATGGCGATCAGCATCAGTCTGACGGTTAACGGCGCACCCATCAGCGCCTCAATCGACCCCGGCACCCTGCTTGTCCAGTTCCTGCGCGAGCAACTACGCCTGACCGGCACGCACATCGGCTGCGATACGGCCCAGTGCGGTGCCTGCACCGTGCACCTGAACGGCCGCGCGATCAAGTCCTGCAACATCCTCGCCGTGCAGGCGGACGGCGCGCAAATCACCACCATCGAAGGGCTCGCGCAAAACGGCGCCATGCATCCGATGCAGGCCGCCTTCAAGCATTGCCACGGGCTGCAATGCGGCTTCTGTACGCCGGGCATGGTGATGAGCGCGGTGTCGCTGGTCGAGCGCCAACCCGGCCTCACCGGCGACGACGTGCGCGCGCAGCTCGACGGCAATCTGTGCCGCTGTACGGGCTATCACAACATCGTCAAGGCCGTGCTCGAAGGCGCCGCGGGCATGAAGTCCGCCGCAGCGGCCACCGCCACGAACACCGGCGCGAGCGCGGGCACCCCCGCCGCGACCCCAGCCTGAGGAGCCGACGATGAACGCACCCGATACTCACAGCCTGATCGGCGCAGCCGTCGAGCGCAAGGAAGACTATCGCTTCCTGACCGGCAAAGGCCAGTACACCGACGACATCGTGCTGCCGCAGCAGACCTACGCGGTATTCCTGCGCTCGCCGCATGCGCACGCGAAGATCACCCGCATCGACACGAGCGCCGCGAAGCAGTCGCCGGGCGTGGTCGCGATCTTCACCGGCGCGGACCTCGCCGCTGAAAACGTTGGCGGCCTGCCGTGCGGCTGGCTGATCCACAGCATCGACGGCAAACCGATGAATGAGCCGCCGCATCCGGTGATCGCGCATACGAAGGCGCGGCACGTCGGCGACCAGGTCGCGCTCGTGATCGCCGAATCGATCAAGGCCGCGAAAGATGCGGCCGAACTGATCGACGTCGATTACGACGTGCTGCCGGCAGTCGTCGATACCGCGCATGCGGCCGACCCCGGTCAGGCGGCAGTGCACGACGAAGTGCCCGACAACGTCTGCTACAACTGGGGCCACGGCGACAAAGCCGCGACCGATGCCGCCTTCGCGAAAGCCGCGCACGTGACCACGCTCGACATCGTCAACAACCGGCTCGTGCCGAATGCGATCGAACCGCGCGCGGTCAACGCGAACTATTCGGCGCAGGACGACAGCTACACGCTCTATGTCGCGAATCAGAATCCGCACGTCGAGCGGCTCCTGATGGCCGCGTTCGTGCTGTCGCTGCCGGAATCGAAGCTGCGCGTGATCGCACCGGACGTCGGCGGCGGCTTCGGCTCGAAGATCTTCCTCTACGCGGAAGACGTCGCGCTCACCTGGGCGTCGAAGAAAATTCACCGGCCGGTCAAATGGACCGCCGAGCGCTCCGAGGCCTTCCTCTCCGACGCGCACGGCCGCGACCACGTGACCCACGCCGAACTCGCGATGGACGCCGACGGCAAATTCCTCGCGATGCGCGTGCATACGATCGCGAACATGGGCGCGTATCTGTCGACGTTCGCCTCGAGCGTGCCGACGATCCTCTACGCGACACTGCTCGCCGGGCAATACGCGACACCGGCGATCTACGCCGAAGTGAAGGCGGTCTTCACCAACACGGTCCCCGTCGATGCCTATCGCGGCGCGGGCCGCCCGGAAGCGACGTTCGTCGTCGAGCGTCTGGTCGAAGCCGCCGCGCGCGAGATGAAGCTCGACCCCGCCGAAATCCGCCGCCGCAATTTCATCACCGCGTTCCCGTACGCGACGCCGGTCGGCCTCACCTACGACACCGGCGACTACGACACGCTGCTCTCGCGCGCGCTCGAACTCGCAGACGTGAAAGGCTTCGCCGCGCGCCGCCAGGCCTCGGAAAAGAACGGCAAGCGGCGCGGCCTCGGCTACTCGTGCTACATCGAGGCATGCGGGCTCGCGCCGTCGAACATCGCGGGCGCGCTCGGCGCACGCGCGGGTCTGTTCGAAGTCGGGCAGATTCGCGTGCATCCGACCGGTTCGGTCACCGTGTTCACGGGCTCGCATAGTCACGGCCAGGGGCATGAGACGACCTTCGCGCAGGTGGTCGCGGACCGCCTCGGCATCCCGCTCGAAAGCGTCGAGATCGTGCACGGCGACACCGGCCGCATCGCGTTCGGCATGGGCACGTACGGCTCGCGCTCGCTCGCGGTCGGCGGCTCGGCCATCATGAAGGCGCTCGACAAGATCGAGGCCAAGGCGAAGAAAATCGCCGCGCATCTGCTCGAAGCGTCGGCCGAAGACATCGAGTTCAAAAACGGCGTGTTCAGCGTCGCCGGCACCGACCGCACCAAGGCGTTCGCGGAAATCTCGCTCGCCGCCTACGTGCCGCACAACTATCCGCTCGACGTGCTCGAACCGGGCCTCGAAGAAAGCGCGTTCTACGATCCGACCAACTTCACGTATCCGTCGGGCGCGTATATCTGCGAGATCGAAGTCGATCCGGATACGGGTGTGAGCCGCATCGAGCAGTTCACCGCCGTCGACGATTTCGGCAACGTGGTCAACCCGATGATCGTCGAGGGTCAGGTGCATGGCGGGCTCGCGCAAGGCATCGGCCAGGCGATGCTCGAACGCTGCGTGTACGACAACGAGAGCGGCCAGTTGCTGTCGGGCTCGTACATGGATTACGCGATGCCGCATGCGTCCGATCTGCCCGACTTCACGGTCGAAACCGCGAAGGGCACGCCGTGCACGCACAATCCGCTCGGCGTCAAAGGCTGCGGCGAAGCGGGGGCGATCGGCTCGCCGCCGGCGGTGATCAACGCAATCATCGATGCGCTGGCGCCGCTCGGCGTGACCGACATACAGATGCCGGCCACGCCGCATCGCGTGTGGTCCGCGATTCAAGCGGCCAAGCAACCCTGACCATCGATCCTGAGCGGAGCATTCGACATGTATTCATTCGAGTATCAACGCGCGACGGATTCGCAAGCGGCCGCCGCAGCCCTCGCCGCCGACGGCGACGCGAAATTCCTCGCCGGCGGCCAGAGCCTGTTGCCGACCATGCGCCTGCGGCTCGCGCAGCCGTCGCAACTGATCGACGTGACGCGCATTCCCGCGCTCAAGACGATTGCGGTCAACGCGCAAACGGTGACGATCGGCGCGGCCGTCTGCCACTCGGACGTGGCCGATCACGCGGACGTGCGGCGCGTGTTGCCCGCGCTCGCCGATCTCGCGGGACATATCGGCGACCGCCAGGTGCGCGCGCTCGGCACGATCGGCGGTTCGCTCGCCAACAACGACCCGGCCGCATGCTATCCGTCGGCGGCGCTCGCGCTCGACGCGACCCTCGTCACCGACCGGCGGCGCATTGCGTCAGGCGACTTTTTCGTCGGCATGTACGAGACCGCGCTCGCGCCCGACGAGCTGATCGTCGCGGTCGAGTTTCCGGTGCCCGAGCGCGCGGCCTACGAGAAATTCAACAATCCCGCGTCGCACTTTGCGCTCGTCGGCGTGTTCGTCGCGAAGTTCGCGAGCGGCGTGCGCGTTGCGGTGACGGGCGCGGCGTCGTCGGTGTTTCGGGTGCCGGCGCTCGAAAGCGCGCTGTCGGCGAACTTCGCGCCCGATGCCGCGCGCGCGGTCAGCGTGTCGCCCGACGCGCTGAACGAGGACATGCACGCGAGCGCGGCCTATCGCGCGCATCTGATTCCGGTGCTCGCCGCGCGCGCGGTCACGAAGGCGAATAGTTAGCGATCTTGACCAATCGTGGCCGGCTTGCCGCGCGCTAGTTGACTTCAACCGCGCAGGCAAGCCGGCTTCGCTCACGTTGCACGTGAGGCAAGTTCGCACAGATTCAGGACCACCATGCAGCCGGCTTCAATCGACGACACCCTCGCCCAACTCGCCGCCCAACGCTATTTCGCGAGCCGCGAACTCGCGACCGCGCTGTATCTCTCGCTGCGCATGGAGCGGCCGCTGTTCGTCGAAGGCGAGCCCGGCGTCGGCAAGACCGAACTCGCCAAGGCCGCCGCGGGCCTGCTCGGCACCACGCTCTTGCGACTGCAATGCTATGAAGGGCTCGACACCGCGAGCGCGCTCTACGAATGGGACTACCCGCGCCAGATCATGGCGCTGCGGCTCGCCGAGGCCACCGGCGAGCGCCTTGGCAACGACACGCTGTATCGCGGCGAATTCCTGCTCAAGCGGCCGCTCCTGCAGGCGCTGATGCCCGACGAACATCACCCCGACGCGCGGCGCGTGCTGCTGATCGATGAAATCGACCGCGCCGACGAGCCGTTCGAGGCGTTTCTGCTCGAACTGCTGTCGGACTTCCAGGTATCGATTCCCGAATACGGCACCGTGCGCGCGGCGCAGCCGCCGCTCGTCATCATGACGTCGAATCGCACGCGCGAGGTTCACGACGCCTTGAAGCGCCGCTGCCTCTATCAATGGATCGGCTATCCCGATCGCGAGCGCGAACTCGAGATCGTCGCCGCGCGCGCGCCGCAAACGTCGGCGGAATTGCAGCGGCGCGCGGTCGATTTCGTGCACCGGCTGCGCGGCATGGACCTGTTCAAGGCGCCTGGTATCGCCGAAACGATCGACTGGTGCCGCGCGCTCGAAGCGCTCTCGGTGACGGAACTCGATCCGCAATCGGTACAGAACACGCTCGGCGTGCTGCTCAAGTACCAGGACGATCTCGCGCGCGTGGACGCCGCGCAGATCGCGCAGTGTCTGTCGGCTTGAGGATCGTCGGCATGGCGCATCAAACCGGCCCCGACTCACGCGACGACCCACGCGACGATATGCAGCCGCGCTTTGCACCGGCCGACAGCGCGCCGACGCTCGCGCGCAACGTCGTCCATTTCGTGCGCGTGCTGCGCGGCGCGGGCTTGCCGATGTCGCCGGCACAAGCGGTCGATGCGCTCGCGGCCTTGCACTGGATCGACCTCGGCCGCCGCGACGACGTGCGCGCCGCGCTTGCCGCCGTGCTCGTCACCGCACCCGACGAACGCGAACTCTTCAACGCCGCCTTCGATCTGTTCTGGCGCGATCCCGATTGGGAAGGCAAGCTGCGCGCGCTGCTGCTGCCGACAGTTCGCGACGGACTGCCGCCGCCGACACGCAACAACCGTCTTGCCGATGCGCTCGCGGTACGCATGCCGCCATCTCCGAACGTCAACGCGCCACAGGAAACCGGGCAGCACGAGTTGCGCGCGCATCTCACGTTCAGCGCCGAGGAACGCCTGCGTCATCGCGATTTCGACACGCTCACCGCTGACGAATGGCGCAGCCTGCGCCATCTGATTCGCGCTCAGCGCCTGCCGCTCGCGACCGAGCCGACGCGCCGTCTGAAGGCCGCCTCGCACGGCACGCATGCGGACCTGCGCGCGAGCGCGCGGCAGGCGGTGCGCGCGGGCGGCGACTGGACCGTGTGGAAATATCGCGCGATCGTCGAACGCAAGCCGCCGCTCGTACTGCTGCTCGACATCTCCGGTTCGATGAGCAGCTATTCGCGCGCGGTGCTGTACTTCTGCCATGCGCTGCTGCAATCGCGCGAACGCTTGCAGGTGTTTCTGTTCGGCACGCGGCTCACCAACGCGACGCGCGCCTTGCGCGAACGCGACCCCGACGTGGCCATCGCAACGCTCAGCGATCAGGTGCTCGACTGGTCGGGCGGCACGCGCATCGGCGCGGCGCTCGCCGAATTCAACCGGCGCTGGGCGCGCCGCGTGCTGACAGGCCGCGCGACCGTGCTGCTCGTCACCGATGGCCTCGATCACGAAGCGATCGACGTGCTCGACACCGAAATGGCGCGCCTTGCGCGTTTCGCGCATCGCATCGTCTGGCTCAATCCGCTGCTGCGTTTCAGCGGCTTCACGCCGAAAGCGCGCGGCGTACAGGCGATCCTGCCGTATGTCGACGCGCATCGCCCGGTTCATAATCTGGACAGCCTCGCCGCGTTCGGCCACGATCTCGCGCAACTCACGCGCGCGCCTCGCCGCACGTTCGCCGCGACGACATTCGCAGGAGCAAGCTCATGGAATTGACCGAAACTCACACGCTGCCGGTCGGACAGCAGCAAACCTGGGACGCGCTGAACGACACCGAGATTCTGCGCGCCTGCATCCCGGGCTGCGAAAGCATCGACCCCGACGGCGAAAACGCGTACCTGGTGGCGCTGAGCGCGTCGGTCGGTCCGGTCAGGGCGCGTTTCAAGGGGCGCATGCAACTGACCGAGATCGACGCGCCGACCAGCTACACGATCGTCTTCGAAGGCCAGGGCGGCGCAGCCGGTTTCGCCAAAGGCAACGCGCACGTCTCGCTCGAAGCCGAGAGCGACACCGCGACGAAGCTCTCGTACACCGCGAACGCACAGGTCGGCGGCAAGCTCGCGCAGATCGGCTCGCGGCTCGTCGACGGCGCGGCGCGCAAGATCGCCGGGGAATTCTTCAAGCGCTTCAGTGCCCAGCTCTCGGGCGAAAATAGCGAAGCCGCGGCGGACGGCAGCGCATCGGCTGCAACCGATACCGACGCCAACGCATCGACGCCATCGCAGGAAGCCGCGGACGGCGAGTCCAGCGGCGAAACAACGAAAGGAAAGAAATCATGGACAGCGTGGATCTCGAAGTTCTGAAGTCCAGCGCCCGCTGGCTGGACGAAGGACATCGCGCGCTACTGGTGACGGTGGTGAAGACGTGGGGCTCGTCGCCGCGTCCCGAGGGCGCGATGCTCGCGGTGCGCGATGACGGACTCGTGGTGGGCTCGGTATCGGGTGGTTGCATCGAAGACGATCTGATCGATCGTGTGCGGCAACGAGGCATCGAGCAGACGCATCCGGAAGCGGTCAAGTACGGTATCACGGCCGAGGAAGCGCATCGTTTCGGGCTGCCGTGCGGCGGCACGATCCAGCTCGTGCTCGAACCGTTGACGCGGCAAAGCGGCATCGCCGAACTTTGTCATGCGGTGGAAAGCGGGCGGCTCGTCGCGCGCGAGGTCGACATGGCGAGCGGACACGCGCGGCTCGACGACGCCCTCGCCACCGACGGCGTGCATTTCGACGGCGAGCGTCTGCTGACGATTCACGGCCCGCGCTACCGCATGCTCGTGATCGGCGCGGGACAGTTGTCGCGCTATCTGTGCAATATCGCGGTGGGGCTCGATTATCAGGTGACCGTGTGCGATCCGCGCGAGGAGTACACCGAGGAATGGGACCTGCCCGGCACGAAGATCGTGCGCACGATGCCCGACGACACCGTGATCGACATGAAGCTCGACGAGCGCTGCGCGGTGATCGCGCTCACGCACGATCCGAAGCTCGACGATCTCGCGCTGATGGAAGCGTTGAAAACGCCGGCGTTTTACGTCGGCGCATTGGGCTCGCGCAGGAACAACCAGGCGCGGCGCGAGCGCTTGAAGGAGTTCGATCTGAACGAGACCGAACTGGCCCGTCTGCATGGGCCGGTGGGCATTTATATCGGCAGCAGGACGCCGCCCGAGATCGCGGTCTCGATTCTTGCCGAAGTGACGGCGGCGAAAAACGGCGTCTCGCTGCCGACACTGCTGCAAGTGGAAGGCGCGAAAGCCGCGCGCGAAATCTCAGCCTCGGACGGGGCCGCGTGCAGCGTGTAGCACGCGGCGGATAGCCAACGCCCTGCGCGTGCGCGAAAGCGAAAACGTCAGACCGGCCAGAGCGGCCCTTCCTGCATCGCGCCGATCTGCTCGCGCATCTCGAGAATGCGATCTTCCCAGTAGCGCTGCGTGTTGAACCACGGAAACGCCGCCGGGAACGCGGGGTCGTTCCAGCGACGCGCGAGCCATGCCTGATAGTGAATCAGCCGCAGCGTGCGCAACGCTTCGATCAGATAGAGCTCGCGCGGCTCGAATTCGCAGAAATCCTCGTAACCGGCGAGCAGATCGGCCAGCGCGCGTGATGCCTCGACGCGCTCGCCCGGCAGCAGCAGCCACAGGTCCTGAATCGCGGGACCCATGCGGCTGTCGTCGAAATCGACGAAATGCGGGCCCGCGTCGGTCCACAACACGTTGCTCGGATGACAGTCGCCGTGCAGACGCAGCGTACGAATCTCGCCGGCACGCTCGAACGCGCGCGCGACGCCTTCGAGCGCGAGGTTGACGACGGTTTCCCACGCGGTGCGCACGTCGTCGGGCACGAAACGATGCGCGAGCAGGAAATCGCGCGGCTCGTAGCCGAAGGTTTCGATGTCGAGCGCGGGACGCTCGGCGTAGTTGCGCGTCTGCCCGATTGCATGAATGCGGCCGATGAAACGGCCTAGCCATTCGAGCGTATCGCGCCGGTCGAGATCGGGCGCGCGGCCGCCGCGCCGCTCGAAGACCGAGAAGCGGAAGCCGTCGAACGCATGCAGCGTGCGGCCGTCGAGCACGCGCGCGGTCACGGCCGGAATCTCGCGCGCGGCGAGTTCGGCAACGAACGCGTGTTCTTCGAGAATCGCGGCATCGCTCCAGCGCTCGGGACGATAAAACTTCGCGACCACGGGCGGCCCGTCTTCGACGCCCACCTGGTACACGCGGTTTTCGTAGCTGTTGAGCGGCAGCAGGCGGCCGTCGGTACGCACGCCTGCCGTGACGAGCACGCCGTCGAGCGCGTCGAGCACGGTCTCGGGCGTGAGACGGGCGAACGGCACGGCGCCATCGGCGCCGGCCTCGGGAATGTCGGGAATGATGTCGTTCATGCCCGCATTGTGCGCCGCGCCGCGCGTAAAGACGAGGGCACGGCCTCACAATGTAGCGCGCGCATCAATCGCGCCTTACAGCATCACGACGGCTGACACACGCATGTCACTCGAAACTGCGACCCACTCGCGAGCGACCGCGCACGGCCACGAGCTACTGCGTTCAATGCATCTGCGCGCCGGCGGGGCGCACGAGTTCTCCGGTGTCGATGAGGTCTTCGAGAAAAAAGGGTTCGGTATTCAGTTGCCGCGATGCGCCGGGTTCGCCGGCATACCACGCGACCATCGCCATGTCGCCAAGAATGCGCATGACGATTCCGCGCGCGCCTTGCGGCACGGCGATATGTACCGATCGGACGATGGAACCGACTTGCATGATATTTCCCCGCTTCCCGATGCCGGCTTGATGGCTGCACGCCGGTCGAGGTGATGATAAAAAGCGCCGCTTCGCCGCTGACGTTGCGAGCGCACCTGATCTGCCGCGCGCTTTACGCGTGAAAGGTTCGGGTCATTGTTCCCGTTTTGCGGGGCTTTGGGAAGCGCGATCAGACGGCTTTTCACCCGTCGTTTCGCCCTATTCCAATTACACTGCGCACAGCCGATGATCTCGGCGTAAGACCTCGTAACGAAGATCATCATAAACCCTGCGGGGCGGAGACCACAAAAACGTGCATTGCCTTCATGATCCGGCCGACACGAGCGCGGCACCGGCGAACGCTCGCTTTCACGGCACCCGCTGCACACGCGGCACGTTCCGCGCGCGCGGCGGTGCGCCGCTGCGCCGCGTGTGCGCCGTCGCGGCCCATCCCGCCATGTCCTACGTCATTCGTCTGCACTAGTCATGTGGATCGTTCGTCTCGCGCTGCGGCGCCCCTATACGTTCGTCGTGCTAGCGCTGCTGTTGCTGATCGTCGGACCGCTGACGATCCTGCGCACGCCCACCGACATCTTCCCGAACATCGACATTCCGGTGCTCTCGGTGATCTGGTCGTACAACGGCCTGCCCGCCGACGAGATGGAGCGGCGCATCGCGCTGAACTACGAGCGCGGCCTGTCGGTCGCGGTCAACGATATCGAGCACACGGAATCGACCTCGCTGAACGGCATCACGGTCGTGAAGATTTTTTTCCAGCCGGGCGCGAACATCGACGAAGCGCTCGCCCAGGTCACCGCGCTCTCGCAAACGCAACTGCGCTCGCTGCCGCCCGGCATCACGCCGCCGAACATCCTGCGCTATAACGCGTCGACGGTGCCGATCCTGCGGCTCGCGTTGTCGTCGGCGTCGCTGACCGAGCAGGAGCTATACGACTTCGGCAACAACTTCCTGAAGACGCAGCTCGCCACCGTGCCCGGCGCATCCGCGCCGCTGCCGTATGGCGGCAAGCAGCGGCAGATCATGGTCGATATCGATTCGCGCAAGCTGCAGGAGCGCAATCTTTCGCCGATGGACGTCGTCAACGCCGTCACCGCGCAGAATCTGATCCTGCCGTCGGGCACCGCGAAGATCGGCTCGACCGAGTACTCGGTGGAAATGAACGGCAGTCCCGATTCGCTCGCGGGCCTGAACAACATTCCGATTCGCAGCACCGCGAACGGCACCGTATATATCCGCGACGTCGCGCACGTGCGCGACGGGTTCCAGCCGCAAACCAACATCGTGCGCGTGAACGGCCAGCGCGCCGCGCTGCTCACGATCAACAAGAGCGGCAACACGTCCACGCTCGACATCGTCGATCGCATCAAGACGATGATGCCGACGCTGCGCAACCTCGTGCCGCCGTCGCTCAATATCGACCCCGTCGCCGACCAGTCGCTGTTCGTGCGCGCCTCGGTGCAGGGCGTGCTGCGCGAAGCGCTGATCGCCGCGTGCCTGACGGGTCTGATGATCCTGCTGTTCCTCGGCAACTGGCGCGCGACGCTGATTATCGCCGTATCGATTCCGCTCTCGATGATCACCTCGATCATCGCGCTCTCCGCGCTCGGGCAGACGATCAACATCATGACGCTCGGCGGGCTCGCGCTCGCGGTCGGGATTCTCGTCGACGATGCGACCGTGGCGATCGAGAACATCAGCCATCAGCTCGAACAGGGCAAGACGCTCGAACAGGCGATTCTCGACGGCGCACATCAGATCGCGATTCCGACGCTCGTCTCGACGCTGTCGATCTGCATCGTGTTCGTGCCGATGTTTCTGCTCACGGGCGTCGCTCACTATCTGTTCATTCCGCTCGCCGAAGCCGTCGTGTTCGCGATGCTCGCCTCGTATTTCTTCTCGCGCACGCTCGTGCCGACGCTCGCGAAATATCTGCTGCGCTATCACCACAAGCCGGCGGATCTGCATCACGCGCCGAAGCCCACGCGCAATCCGTTCATGCGCGTGCACTATGCGTTCGAGCGCGGCTTCGCGCATTTGCGCGAGCGTTATCGCGTGTTTCTCGTCGCGCGCGTGGCACGGCCGGGCGGGTTCGTGACGCTGTTTCTCGTCTGCTGTGGCGCGTCGATGTTGTTGCTGCCGTTTATCGGCCGCGACTTTTTCCCCGCCGTCGATGCCGGCACGATCGCGCTGCACATGCGCGCGAAAACCGGCATGCGCGTCGAGGAAACCGCGGTGCTGACCGACCGCGTCGACACGCGCATCCGCCAACTGATTCCGGCCGGCGAACTGCATTCGATCATCGACAACATCGGCCTGCCGGTGTCGGGCATCAACCTCTCGTACAGCAACACGGGCACCATCGGCACCTCGGATGCGGACGTGCTCATCACGCTGAATCCCGAGCATCATCCGAGCGCCGGCTACGTGCGCACGCTGCGGCGCTCGCTCAGCGACGAATTCCCCGGCGTGCAGTTCGCGTTCCTGCCGGCCGACATCGTCAGTCAGACGCTGAACTTCGGCATGCCGTCGCCGATCGACATCCAGATCGTCGGCCGTGAGGTGGCCGCGAATCGCGTATTCGCCGCGACGCTGCTGAACCGTCTGCGCACGGTGCCGGGCCTTGCCGACGCCCGCATCCAGCAGCCCGCCGATCTGCCGCGTATCTTCATCGACGTCGATCGCACGCGCGCGCAGCAGGCAGGCTTCTCGCAGCGCGATATCGCGAGCGATCTGCTCATCACGCTGTCGGGCAGCCAGCAGACCACGCCGACGTTCTGGCTCAATCCGCGCAACGGCGTGAGCTACAACGTCATCACGGAAGCGCCGCAATACACGATCGATTCGCTGCAAGCGCTCGCGAACATTCCGTTGAACGCGAACGGCCGCAGCAACATTCTCGGCTCGCTCGCGACGATGCGGCGCGAAGCCGGCAACGCGGTGCTCACGCACTACAACGCGCAGACCACGATCGATATCTACGGCACCGCCGACGGCCGCGATCTCGGCGGCGTGTCCGACGACATCCGCAAGATCATCGACGCATCGAAAGCCGAGCTGCCGAAAACCTCGACCATCGAACTGCGCGGCCAGGTGCAGACGATGAACGATTCGTTCTCGGGTCTGCTCGCCGGTCTGCTGTTCGCGGTGCTGCTCGTGTATCTGCTGATCGTCGTCAATTTCCAGTCGTGGCTCGATCCGTTCATCATCATCACCGCCCTGCCGGGCGCGCTCGCGGGCATCGTGTGGATGCTGTTCCTCACGCACACCACGCTGTCGATTCCGGCGCTCACGGGCGCGATCATGTGTATCGGCATCGCGACCGCCAACTCGATTCTCGTCATCAGCTTCGCGCGCGAGCAGTTGCTGCTGCACGGCGACGCGACGCGCGCCGCCATCGAAGCGGGCTTCACGCGCTTCCGTCCGGTGCTGATGACCGCGCTCGCGATGGTGATCGGCATGGTGCCGATGGCGATCGGTCTCGGCGAGGGCGGCGAGCAGAATGCGCCGCTCGGGCGCGCGGTGATCGGCGGCCTCACGGTCGGCACGATCGCGACGCTGATCTTCGTGCCGGTCGTGTTCTCGATGATCTATCGGCGGCTCGAGGCGCGGCATCAGCGCGCGGCCGAACACGTGGTGCAGAAGCCATGAAGACGAAGCGCGCGACGCCCGCGACAAACGCCGGCCGCGACCTGCGCCGCCTGCGCTTTACAGGCACCGATGCAAGCGCAGGCCGCGGCCATACGAAAGGCAGCGTCGACTGCCCATGCATTTCCAGAGGGGAAGTTTGATGGAAGCACAACGTCCGAACGGCTCGGGATCGGGCTCGGGTGCAGAGCACGGCGCGGCGCACGATCCCGCGAAAGCGCGGCGCACGCGCTGGCTCGCGATCGTGGCGGCGGTCGCGGTACTCGCGCTCGCCGCGCAAGGCATCTGGTCGCGCCGCGATGCGCACGCGGCGCTCGAACGCGATGCCGAGCACGCGAGCCAGACGAGCGTCGAAGTCGTGCTGCCGCAGAAGTCGTCGGCGGGGCTCGATCTCGTGCTGCCCGGCAACGTGCAGGCCTTTCTCGATACGCCGATCTACGCGCGCACCAACGGCTATCTGAAGAAGTGGTACGCCGATATCGGCGCGCATGTGAAAAGCGGCCAGTTGCTCGCGGAAATCGACACCCCAGAAGTCGACGACCAGTTGCGCGCCGCCCGCGCCGATCTCGCGAATGCGCAGGCGAACTACGCGCTCGCGAAAAGCACCGCCGACCGCTGGAGCGACATGCTGAAGAACAAGTCGGTCTCGAAGCAGGAGACCGACGAGAAAGTCGGCGACATGCTCGCGAAAAAAGCCACGCTCGATGCCGCGCACTTCAACGTCGCGCGGCTCGAAAAAACGCAGTCGTTCCAGAAGGTCTATGCGCCGTTCGACGGCACCGTGACCGCGCGCAACGTCGACGTCGGCGCGTTGATCGACGCGGGCAGCGCGGGCGGTCCCGCGAAGGAGCTGTTTCATGTCGCGCAGGCGGACCGTCTGCGTGTCTACGTGAACGTGCCGCAGGCCTACGCGCAGCAGGTGCGCGCACAGCAAAGCGCCTATCTGACGCTGACCGAAACGCCGTCGCGGCATTATCCGGGCACGGTCGCGCGCACGGCGGGCGCGGTCGATGCACAGCAGCGCACGATGCTCGTCGAGGTCGACGTCGACAATCGCGGCGGCGAACTGTTGCCGGGTGCCTATGCGCAGGTGCATTTCGCGCTCGGCGCGGGCGCGGCGCCGTTCACGCTGCCGGGCAATGCGCTGCTGTTCCGGCCCGACGGCGTGAAGGTCGCGACCGTCGACGCGCAGCACAAGGTGAAGCTGCTGCCGGTGTCGCTCGGCACGGACTTCGGCACGCGCGTGGCGATCGCCTCGGGTTTGCAGGGCAACGAGCAGGTGATTCTGAATCCGCAGGATTCGATCGTCGATGGCGCGCCGGTGCGGATCGTGTCGCGCAAGCCGGAAGGGAACAGGGAGGACGCTGCGAGCGATGCGGCAGGGACAGCCGGAGCAACAGGCACGGCGGCGAGCGCGCCAGCCGTGCAGGGTGGCGCAAAGCGGGCCGCGAGGACGCAATCATGAAGAGGCCGGTTTCGCGCCGCGCCCAGGCATTCGCCCCGGCACTCGCGCTGACGTTCGCGCTCACACTCGCCTGTGCACTGAGCGCCTGCACCGTCGGCCCCGACTACGTGAAGCCGGCCGCCGTCACGCCCGCGACCTGGCGCGAACTCGAAGGCACCGGCTGGAAGCCCGCGCAACCGGCCGACACGCTCATGCGCGGCGCGTGGTGGCACATCTACGCGGACCCGTCGCTCGATGCGCTCGAACAGCGGGTCGCGAGCGAGAACCAGGACGTGCAGGCCGCCGAAGCGCGTTTTCGCGCGGCCCGCGCGACCGTCGCGCAATATCGCTCGAATTTTTTCCCGGTGGTCACGGCGGGCGGCGGCTTTTCGCGCACGCGAACCTCGGAGAACGTGCTGCATAAATCGACCGCCGGCCTCACGCTGAACGACTACATCGTGCAGGCCGACGCCTCGTGGGAGCCGGACCTGTGGGGCCGCATCTCGCGCAGCGTCGAAGGCGCGAAGGCCGCCGCGCAGGCGAGTGCCGCCGACGTCGACGCCGCGCTGCTGTCGATGCAGGCCGAACTCGCCACCGACTACTTCGAGCTGCGCGGACTCGATCAGGAACGCCGGCTACTCGACGACACAATCAAGGCCTACGAGGAAGCGCTGGAGTTGACGCAGCATCGCTACGCGGGCGGCATCGCCACCGACGCCGACGTCGCGCAGGCGCAAGCGCAGTTGAAGACCACCCAGGCGCAGGCGCTCGACCTCGGTGTGCAGCGCGCGCAACTCGAACACGCGATCGCGATCCTGATCGGCCAACCGCCCTCGACCTTCACGCTGTCCGTTGCGCCGCTCGTGGCCGCGCCGGTCGTCGCGGCGAGCGGCGTACCGTCGGATCTGCTCGAACGGCGGCCCGACATCGCGGCGGCGGAGCGGCACGTCGCCGCCATGAACGCGCAGATCGGCGTCGCGACGGCGGCGTTTTTCCCGAACCTGATCCTCTCCGTGACGGGCGGCCTCGAAGCGACCAACTACAGCCAGTGGCTGCTCGCGCCGAGCCGGCTCTGGTCGCTCGGGCCGACGCTCGCGGGCACACTGCTCGACTTCGGCGGACGCGCGGCCGTCAAGGAACAGGCGCGCGCGCATTACGACGAAAGCGTCGCGCAATACCGGCAGACGGTGCTCGACGCGTTCGGCCAGGTCGAGGACAACCTGGCCGCGCTGCGCGTGCTCGAACAGGAAGCCGCCGCGCAGGACGACGCGGTGGCCGCCGCGCAGCGCTCGCTCGCGGTCGTGTCGGACCGCTACAGGAACGGCGCGATCACCTATCTCGGCGTGGTCGTCGCGCAGACGACCGCGCTCACCAACGAACGCAACGCGGTAGCAATCGCGCGCCGGCGGATGGCCGCGAGCGTCGCGCTCGTGAAGGCGCTCGGCGGTGGCTGGGATGTGTCGGCGCTGCCGGGCGAGGACGAGATCGTGCATCCGCCGGCCTCGACGCCAACGCCGGCCGACGCGGTGACGAAAAGCGGTTAGCGCGGCTAGCGGTATTGGCGACAAGGGCCGCGCAGTCGGGTCGCGGCAGTCGCTTTCGCGGCACCGCCAACCGCCCATCCTGCTGGCTGCGCGCGGCGCCGCTTTGCCCGCGCCAACGTCCCGAATCCGCTTTTCCGCGTATTCTTAACGCTTTTGTGCTTTTTTGCGTGCCCCAAGGAGTCTTGTCGTGACCCTCCCGCCGGAATCCCAGCGGACTGCTTCTGCCGTTCCCTCCCCGGCCGCCGCCCCGGCGGCGGCGGACATCCCCTATCTCGAACGGGGCACGCGCGCCTACTGGCGCGCCGCTATCGCACTGCTGTTCGCCGGTTACGCGACGTTCTCGCTGCTCTACTGCGTGCAGCCGCTGCTGCCGTCGTTTTCCGATGCGTTCGGCGTGACGCCCGCGCAGAGCAGCCTGTCGCTGTCGCTCTCCACCGCCGCGCTCGCGCTCTCGATCTTCGTCGCGGGCTTCGTCTCCGAAGGCTGGAGCCGCCACAAGCTGATGACGACATCGCTCACGGTATCGGCGGTGCTGACCATCGGCGTGTCGATCGCGCCGCACTGGCATCAGCTGCTCGCGCTGCGCTTTCTCGAAGGGCTCGCGCTCGGCGGCGTACCGGCCGTCGCGATGGCCTATCTCGCCGAGGAAGTGCATCCCGACGGCCTCGGCCTCGCGATGGGGCTTTACGTCGGCGGCACGGCGATCGGCGGCATGGCCGGGCGCGTGATTACCGGCGTGGTCGCCGATCTGTTCTCGTGGCGCGTCGCGATCGGCACGATCGGCGTGCTCGGCCTGCTGTCGATGCTCGCGTTCCGCGCGCTGCTGCCGCCGTCGCGCCACTTCGTGCCGCGTCGCGGACTCGGCTTCACCCATCACCGCACCGCGCTGCTCAAGCAGTTCACGCGGCCCGGGCTGCCGCTGCTGTTCCTGCTCGGCTTCGTGCTGATGGGCAGCTTCGTCACGCTGTACAACTACATCGGCTACCGGCTGCTCGCGCCGCCGTATCGCCTGAACCAGACGGAGATCGGCGCGATTTTCGTCGTGTATCTGACCGGCGTGGTCGCCTCGCCGTGGTCGGGGCGCATGGCCGATACGTTCGGCCGCGCGCGCGTGCTGATGGCGAGCCTGCTCCTGATGGCGTTCGGTCTCGCGCTGACGATGCTGCATCCGCTCGCGGCGATCGCCGCCGGCATCGCCTGCCTGACGTTCGGTTTCTTCGCCGGCCACGCGGTGGCGAGCGGCTGGGTCGGCCGGCTCGCGAAAGAGGCAAAAGGCCAGGCCGCCGCGCTGTACCTGCTCGCGTACTACATCGGTTCGAGCGTGGTCGGCTCGTACGGCGGCCGCGTGTGGGCCAGTCATGGCTGGAATGGGGTGGCCGGGCTGGTGGGAACGCTGCTCGTCATCGGACTGCTTGCCGCGATGCGGCTGCGCCGCCGCGAGTAGCCGGCGAACGATGCCGTATCGAACCAGCGCGCATCGAATCGCGCCTGAACGTAAGGCGTACGTAAACGAACACTTCATAGTTTTCGACCATGCTTGCTGCGCCGCATCAATCGCCGCAAGCCCTGTCGGACGGGGTTCAGCGGTTTGCGAATAAGCACCGTTGAGCCCCCTGGACGCCATCTCGCGCCGTGATGGCCGTCCAACGGTCTCCTATACTCGAAACGAGTTCGGACGCGGCAGAGTTTCAGCCCGCAGTCCGCGCCGGAAATGCATAGCCACTCTTGCATGCGAGGAGACGAATATGACGACGTACTTTACGATCAGCGATTTCATTCTGGTCATTCCGATGGCGCTGGCGGGCGCGTTGTTCGTCGGCGCGCTGCCCTGCAAGACCGAAGTGCGGCACAACGCGCTGCGCGTGCTGGGCGCGCTGATCGGCGTCGTGTGCGCGGTGGCGCTGGTCGAAGGGCTGCCCGCGCTCGTCTAGCGCAAGCCATATAAAAAACCGCCTTCGCGTGAAGCGTCGGCGGTTTTTTTCGTCTCTGCTAACACGGTGGACGGCCGGCTGACTCACTTGTCGCCGGCGCGTCCGTCGCGTGTCCGTTACGCGATCAGATTGCCTGATCCGTCGACGGCTTTTCCCACAGGTTGATCCCGCCTTCGGTCGCGTAGCGGTCGATCTCGGCGAGTTCGTCGGCGGAGAACGCGAGGTTCTTCAGCGCGCCGACGTTCTCGCGCACCTGCTCCGCCCGGCTCGCGCCGATCAGCACCGAGGTCACGCGCTGATCGCGCAAGGCCCACGCGAGCGCCATCTGCGCGAGGCTCTGGCCGCGACGTTGCGCGATGTCGTTGAGCTTGCGCACGTGTTCGAGGTTCTGCTCGCTCAGATGCTCCTGCTTCAGCGAACCGCCGCCCGCCTTGTTGACGCGCGCATCGGACGGCACGCCGTTCAGGTACTTGCTGGTCAGCAAACCTTGCGCGAGCGGCGTGAACACGATCGTGCCCGCGCCGACCGTTTCGAGCGTATCGAGCAGGTCGCGCTCGATCCAGCGGTTCAGCATGTTGTACGACGGCTGATGGATCAGCAGCGGCACCTTGTATTCGGCGAGCAGCTTCGTCATTTCGCGCGTCTTCGCGGACGAGTACGACGAGATGCCGATATACAGCGCCTTGCCCTGCTGCACCGCGCTCGCAAGTGCGCCCGCGGTTTCCTCGAGCGGCGTATTCGCATCGAAGCGGTGCGAATAGAAGATGTCGACGTAATCGAGGCCCATGCGCTTGAGGCTCTGATCGAGACTCGCGAGCACGTACTTACGCGAGCCGCCGCCCTGGCCGTACGGACCCGGCCACATGTCCCAGCCGGCCTTCGACGAAATCAGCAGCTCGTCGCGATACGGTTTGAAATCGTCCTTGAAGAGGCGGCCGAAGTTGGTTTCCGCGCTGCCGTACGGCGGGCCGTAGTTGTTCGCGAGGTCGAAGTGGGTGATGCCGAGATCGAAGGCCGTGCGCAGGATGTCGCGCTGCGTGGAGATCGGCGTGGTGTCGCCGAAGTTGTGCCACAGGCCGAGCGACAGTGCCGGCAGTTTGAGACCCGATTTGCCGCAGACGCGGTATTGCATGTCCGAATAGCGTTCTGAAGCTGCTTCGTAAGCCATTGCTAGTGTCCTTGTCGATGAGATCGCCCGGCGATTGCGGGCTCGAGGATTCGCGCGATGCGAGAGGCGTACTGCTCGAAGGATTGTTGTGGTGGTGTCGTCGTGGTACGGCGAGACCGCTATGGTAGCCAATCGACTTCATCCTTGCAGGGACCCAGTATGCGGGATGGACGATCGCGAACGGCTCACCTACACTCTGGCCGGATCAAGCTGATGGGAGAAGCAGATGACGAAAGCGATTTCGATCGCGCTGATTGTCGGCGGCATCGTGTTGCTGTATTTCGGCGGGCAAGCGTTCAACTCGGTGAGCAGCGACGTATCGCGCTTCTTTACCGGTTCGCCGACCAACAAGGCGATCGTGCTGATCGTCGCGGGCGTGGTGGCGACGCTGGCGGGACTGACGGGCGTGGCGTTGTCAGGGCGCAAGCGTTGAGGGCACGCGTGAGGCCGTCACGAAGATGTGCGGCCAAGGCGCGCAATAAGCAATAGGAAAGGCCTTGCCGAACATGCGGCGCCTGTCGCTCGCGTTCGCATGATGATCGAATGCGAACGCGAGCGACAGGCGCCGTCGTCGTTCACGAGCCTAGAACGCGATCTCGGGCTTGGCGGCCGAACGCGTGCCGGGCAGCGGCACGTTGCTCGCGCCGTGATAGGTGTACACCAGCGAAAACTTCACCTGATCGCTGAGATTCTTGCCGGCCGAATGCAGCGTATTGCAGTGGAAGAACACCACGTCGCCGGCCTTCAGCTCGGGCGACACCGCGGTGCGAATCGCGGCCTGATTCTCTTCGAGATCGGCGCGGAAAAATCTGGCTTCGTCGAAACGGTCCGACGTCAACGCCGCGCCGTGCGACTTCGGCACGAACCACAACGCGCCGTTGTCGACGGTCTCGGGGCCGACCGCGAGCCATACCGACACGAGATCGTCGCGCTCGAACGACCAGTAGCGCACGTCGCGATGCCAGCCGGTCAGGCTGCCGTATGCGGGATGCTTGGTCATCATGCAATTGTGATGCGCGCGCGACAACCGCGGCTCCTCGCCGAAGTACAGCTCCATCCAGCCGCGAATTTCCGGCGCGGTGGCCCATTGCGCGAAAGCCGGATGACGCCCGTACGCGTCGAGCAGACGTCGCACCGTATGTCCGCCCAGGGCATCTTTCGACGACGGCGCGCCCGGATACTGCAGATCCGCTTCGAACTCGATCGGCGCCGCGGCTTCGTGCAACTGCTGCTGCGCGATCCGCTTCAGTTCCTCACAACGCTCGGGCGCCACCAGGCCCGGCACCACGACAAAACCCTGCTCCCGCAACGTGTGAATCTGCTCTTTTTTCGAATGGAGTGACATGGTGTTCCATGACTGTCGGCTAACTGATCTTCGATTGTAAAACGGGCGCGATCGGCCTGCGTTCTTTCGAGGGGACGTTTTTGCCGAACGTTTTTGCCAAGTGTTTCGAGCAGGCTTTTTTCGCGGACAACGGCACGCCTCGCGCAACGATTCGGGCGACGCGTCGATCCAGGGCAAACCCGCAACCGCAGGGTAAAAACGGACTTTCTGACGTCACGAATCGCGTGTAGCCTACTGTGTCATGTTGATCGCTGCTTACGCACTTCTGCGCCGCGCGCGGGCCATTGCGACCCATGCCGCCGGTTTCTTCGCGTTTTCCCATCGAATTTCCGGCTTTCACGCCGTTCACCGCAACCCCGTCATCGGCACGTTGGGGGCTGCGTCGCGTGCACATCCCAGTGCGCGTCTCGGCGTGCGGTACTTTGCCTACTTGTGAAGCCATGCATACTCTTCTGAGCACCCGTCTCACTCGCGCCGCGCTGAAAGCGGCGCGTCCTGCGCGCCGCCATCTGATGCGAGCGCTGCGTCACCATGCCGCCCGCACGCGCGCGCTCGGCGAACAATGGCGCGACGCCAGGGCCGTCGATGGCATCCGCACCTGGTTCCATACGTTCTTCTCGGCGCTGCGCCAGCAAAGCGGCGCGCGCCGTTTCTCGCTGCGCACGCTGCTGCGCAAGCCGACGCCGCAGCGTCTCGCCGCCGCGAAACGCGCGCCGGCTGCCGTGCAGGTTCATACGAGCCGCCGGCCGCGGCGGCTGTCGACGAGCAGCAGCGGGTGGTTTGCGTTTGCGAGCCGGTAACACGGAAAACGCGGCGGCAAACGCAGTAGCAAGCGCATCCGGTACATCACCTACGTCCGATAAAGAAAAACCCCGCCCGGCTCGCGCCGGCGGGGTTTTTTAGCTTGATGCGGTCGACTCGCGCTTATTCGGCGAGTGCGGCAACCGGCTCGGTGCCGGCAGCTTCGGCGAGTGCCAGTGCCTTGTCGGTCGCTTCCCACGTGAATTCCGGCTCTTCGCGGCCGAAGTGACCGTAGGCCGCGCTCTTCTCGTAGATCGGGCGCAGCAGATCGAGCATCTGGATGATGCCCTTCGGACGCAGATCGAAATGCTGACGCACGAGTTCGGTGATCGTGGCATCCGACACGCGGCCCGTGCCGAACGTGTTGACCATCACCGAAGTGGGCTGAGCCACGCCGATCGCGTACGACACCTGGATCAGGCAGCGCGACGCGAGACCCGCGGCCACGATGTTCTTCGCGACATAACGGCCGGCGTAAGCCGCCGAGCGGTCGACCTTCGACGGGTCCTTGCCCGAGAACGCGCCGCCGCCGTGGGGCGCTGCGCCGCCGTACGTATCGACGATGATCTTGCGGCCCGTCAGACCGCAATCGCCCTGCGGACCGCCGATCACGAAGCGACCGGTCGGGTTCACGAGGAACTTGATGTCGCCCTTGATGAGTTCGGCCGGCAGCGTCGGCTTGATGACTTCCTCGATCACCGCTTCGCGCAGCGTTTCGAGACTGATGTCCGGCGAATGCTGGGTGGACAGCACGACCGTGTCGATCGAATGCGGCTTGCCGTCGACGTAGCGCACCGTGACCTGCGACTTCGCATCGGGGCGCAGCCAGGGCAGACGGCCGTCGCGGCGCAGATTCGCCTGACGCTCGACGAGACGGTGCGACAGGTGGATCGGCAGCGGCATCAGTTCCGGCGTTTCCTCGCACGCGTAACCGAACATCAGGCCCTGGTCGCCCGCGCCCTGATCGAGGTTGTTGTCGTGCGCGCGGTCCACGCCCTGGGCGATGTCCGGCGATTGCTTGTCGTACGCGACGAGCACCGCGCAACCGCGGTAGTCGATGCCGTAGTCGGTGTTGTCGTAGCCGATGCGCTTGATCGTGTTGCGCGCGACCTGGATGTAGTCGACGTTCGCGGTCGTGGTGATTTCACCGGCCAGCACGACGAGACCCGTATTGCAGAGCGTTTCGGCTGCGACGCGCGAGTATTTGTCTTGCGTGAGGATGGCGTCGAGGATGGCATCCGAGATCTGGTCCGCGACTTTGTCGGGATGGCCTTCGGAAACGGATTCGGAAGTGAAGAGATAGTCGTTTGCCACGTTGCGGACTCCTGTTGTGTGGTTACGGTTGAGTTTCACGTAGCCAGCTTCGGGAGCCTGAAGCGGCGACGCTTTAGCGGATTACCTGACCGTTGGGCGCGGATATCGCATGGAAAACCATGGATCGCACCTGCCGGCTTCGCCCCGCAAGTTGTCTATTAACTCGGCGAAGCCCTTATTATAGCGACTTCCCATAATTGTCACAGAGTGTCCACGAGTGCGGCATCACGTCCATTTCTCCGCTGTCCCGAATTCGCCGCCTCCGGCCACGTGCGCCGCCGCGCGCCTGGAGGCGGCATGCTGAGCCGCTACGGCGCGAAGCTCGCGATCGGGCTGCTCAAACTCTTTGCGCTGCTGCCGTATGGTTTCGTCGCCCGTCTCGGCGACGGCCTCGGCTGGCTGCTCTATCAGCTCCCGAGCCGCCGCAAGCGCATCGTCCATACGAACCTCAAGCTGTGCTTCCCCGACTGGAGCGACGAGCGCCGCGAGGATGTCGCGCAGAAGCATTTCCGTCATGCGATCCGCAGCTATCTCGAACGCAGCGTGCAGTGGTTCGGCTCGGCGAAGAAGCTCGAAAAGCTGATCCAGCTCGATAGCGCAATCGATCTGACGGACCCGGATCTGCCGCCCACGCTGTTTCTCGGCTTTCACTTCGTCGGTATCGAGGCCGGCTCGATCTTCCTGAACTATTCGCTCAGGCGCCAATGCGGCTCGCTCTATCAGCCGATGTCGAACCAGGAACTCGAGGCGGTCGCCAAGGCGGCGCGCGCGCGTTTCGGCGCGGACATGGCGAGCCGCGCCGACAGCGCGCGCATCGTGCTGCGCTGGCTGCGCGAGCGCAAGCCGGTCATGCTCGGCGCGGACATGGACTACGGCGCGCGCAATTCGACGTTCGTGCCGTTCTTCGGCGTGCCGACCTGCACGCTGACCGCGGTCGGCCGTCTCGCGAAGGTGGGGCACGCGCAGGTCGTGCCGTTCATCGGCGAGGTGCTGCCGAACTACAAGGGTTATCGGCTCAAGGTGTTCAAGCCCTGGGAGAACTACCCGAGCGGCGACGACGACATCGACGCGCGCCGCATGAACGAATTTCTGGAAGAGCAGATTCCGCTGATCCCCGAGCAGTATTACTGGGTGCACAAGCGGTTCAAGACGCGGCCGCCGGGGGTGCCGGGGGTGTATTGAGGGGTGGGGGGCGGATGGGCGAGTGATATCGCAGATTTGCAAGCGAACCCAGATATCCAGACGAAAAGCCGGCTTGTAAAGGCCGGCTTTTCGTTTCACGGCCGGGCATTGCCTCACTCATCGCACAGGTGCCGTCCCGCCCGCTCCCGCCAGCCGAATCGGCTTGACGCACCAATGCAGTTCGCAACGATCCGCAACACTCCGGCAAGTTGATCCCGCCCGGCATAGTTCGCCTATCCGCAGCACGCCTGGCCTTGCCTGGAACACCATCAGCAAATTCGACGACTCACGGTTCGGGAAGACGCGCGGACAATTTTTCGACAATAAATGGACCACTCAAGTGCTAGGGTGGTTCTCTTCATAGGCCATTTAACAACTCGCTAATCAGAAAAATATGCGCATCAACTGCACGTTCCGTCTTAATGGAAAAACGATGTCGACGTTGTCTTGCGCGGGTGTAGGAAACTTCTCGGCCTTTTCAGGCGATAAGGCCGGCAAGGACAATCCCGCCTATATCGCAGTTCCCAACGTCGGGCCGCTGCCGCCCGGCCGCTATTACATAGTTGATCGCGGATCGGGCGGCATCTTCACACATCTTCGCGATTTCTTTCTGCAGCATCTATACGGAACTGACCGAAGCAAATGGTTCGGACTCTATAAAGACGATGGAGAGATCGATGACAGGACATTCGTAAACGGCATTGCAAGGGGCAACTTTCGACTGCATCCCCGAGGCCCTCAAAATTTGAGCGAAGGCTGCATTACTCTGGACGATCCAGTCGGCTTCGAGCGACTTCGCGCGCGGCTGCTGGCAACATCGCGGATCGCCGTACCCGGTGGCAAGGGCTTCGCCTATGGAACCGTTGACGTTCAATGACAACTGTCTTTAAGGTTTGTCTCTATACCGCCTTAACGCTTGCCCTCACATCAGGCTTTATGTGGTGCTTCGGGCATATCCAGTTTTCCGACTGGGCAACCGATGCGCTGGTGCAATTCGGTTCATTCTTTCGCGTCTATGGCGACGAGAATCTGGAAGACCTCTATCTTGATGTAACGTTCCTGATTTCCCTCGCATTCGCAATATCGATCGTATTGGCAGCGCATCGGCTCCGCGGCAAACATAAGCGCCGAGGGTAGCTCACAAACCCACATTCTTCCCGGACGGCGCTTCACGCGCCGTTCTGCGTTGCTCTGAACGAAGCAGCTGATGTCCCTGGCAACGCGCGCTTTCTTTCGTTTGCCAATCACGCGTCCGCGACTGCCGTGGGCGAAGCCGACTCTATTTCAAACGAGTCGAATTCAACAAGCGGCCCCGCACCTAGCGTGGCCGAAAAAACATCTATCGGCTTTGGTTGGTAGGTGTTTTTTCAAAGCAGGATCTCTCGCGTAATTCGAGCGCCCGATTGCTGCGGGGAGTACTTTCGCCACTGGCGACCTGTTCAACATCGCCGCCCGGCGACGCATCCCCGAGCGATGTCGATACCGGCGCCATGAGCACTGCGTGTATCATCCACTATTGGTCTGACACGGCTCGAACGCATCGACGGCGAGGCCGTCAGCCCGTCCCGGATTCCGGCTTCGCTCGAACCCACGAAGCCCTCTGCAGCAACGGATACACGGAAAACGTGAAGCTTAAATTCACCAAAATGCATGGCGCGGGCAACGACTTCGTCGTGCTCGACGGCTACACCCAGCCGGTCAACCTCACCACGGCGCAGGTGCGCGCGCTCGCGAACCGCCATTTCGGCGTCGGCGCCGACCAGTTGCTGCTGGTGGAGAAGCCGACCGTCGAAGGCGTCGATTTCAGATACCGTATCTTCAATTGCGACGGCGGCGAGGTCGAGCACTGCGGCAACGGCGCGCGCTGTTTCGTCAAGTTCGTGCGCGACCGCGGCCTCACCGACGAGCGCAGCGTGCGCGTGCAGGTCCAGAAAGGCACGCTCACGCTGACGATGCAGGACAACGGCGAGGTGATCGTCGACATGGGCGCGCCCGTATTCGATCCCGCGCTCGTGCCGTTCGCAACCAAGGGTCTGCAAGGCCGCCGCGAAGGCGCGGACACGCTCTGGCCGCTCGACGTGAACGGCACGACACGCTGGATTTCGGTCGTCTCGATGGGCAATCCGCATGCGGTGCAGATCGTCGACGATGCCGAAGCGTTCCCGGTGCTCGTCGAAGGTCCGGTGATCGAGCGGCACGCCCGCTTCCCGCAGCGCGTGAACGCGGGTTTCATGCAGATCGTCAGCCGCAGCGAGATCCGCCTGCGCGTCTACGAGCGCGGCGCGGGCGAAACGCTCGCGTGCGGCACGGGCGCGTGCGCGGCCGTCGCGGCCGGTATCCGGCGCGGGCTGCTCGACTCGCCGGTGCTCGTGCATACGCACGGCGGCGATCTGACGATCACGTGGGACGGCGCGCAGGAAGGCGCGCTGCTGATGGCCGGCCCCGCGGCGACCGTCTTCGAAGGCGAGATCGAATTGGCCGACGAGCTGGCCGACGAATTGGCCAATACGCTCGCCGCCGACCTCGCCCACGAACCGTCCGCCGCACCGTCCGCCACGTCGCAAAACGATTCGCAGCACGATTCATCCGGCACACGGACCACCGTTGCGCCGGCTGCCTGAACTCATTGACCGGCGTGCCGCCCACGGCGGCCGTCCCGTCGTCCTTTAGCCGAAACCATGAACGATCGCGAAGTCGCCGAATACCTGCTCGCCAACCCCGAATTCTTCGTCGAACACGCGGAAACGCTCGCGACCATCCGGCTCGCGAATCCGCATGGCAAAGCCGCGGTCTCGCTGCAGGAGCGGCAAATGGAGATGCTGCGCGACAAGAACAAGCATCTCGAACGGCGCCTCGCCGAACTGCTGCGCTACGGTCACGAAAACGACAGCATCGCGTCGAAGTTCAACCGCTGGACCATCCGCGTGATGGCGGAGCGCGATCCGTACGCACTGCCGCGCACGATCGCCAACGGTCTGCGCGACATCTTCGACGTGCCGCAAGCGGCGCTGCGCGTGTGGGACATCGCCGAGCCGTACGGGCAAGCCGACTTCGCGCGCCACGTCAGCGAGGAAGTGCGCATTTTCGCGAGCAGCCTGACGACGCCGTACTGCGGCGCGAACACCGGCTTCGAGGCCGCGCAATGGCTCGTGCCGGCGGCGAACGGCGCCGCGAGTGGCGCGAACGGAGCAACCGGCGCGGCCGACGAAAACGGCGCCATACCCGATGAAGCGGCCCACACGACCGAATCGGTCGCCCTGCTCGCGTTACGCGACCCCGAAAGCGCCGAGACTGCCCCCACGTTCGGCCTGCTCGTGATGGGTTCGGCCGACGCGCGCCGTTTCCACGACGGCATGGCGACCGATTTCCTCACGCAGATCGGCGCGCTCGCTAGCGCCGCGCTGAGCCGGCTGCTGCCGCGCTGATTCCGCGCCGCTCGCGCACTCGCCGCCGCAACCCACCGTGACCGCCGCCGACCCGATCGCCGCCTACCTGTCGCATCTCGAGCACGAGCGGCGGCTCTCGGCGCATACGCTGCGCGGCTACACGCACGAACTCGAGGAACTGAAGCGGCTCGCCAACGGCCGGCCGCTCGAAAGCCTCACGGCGGTCGACATTCGCGGCGCCGTCGCGCGCGCACACGCGGGCGGCCTGACGGCGCGCTCGATCGGTCACCGGCTGTCGGCATGGCGCGCGTTTTATCGCTGGCTCGCCGGCCGCGTCGATCTGCCGGCCAATCCGGTCGCGGCCGTGCGCGCGCCGAAGCAGGCCAAAACGCTACCGAAGGCGCTGTCCGTCGACGACACCGCGCGTCTGATGGACAACCCGCCGGCCGACTCGCCCGAGGGCCTGCGCGATCACGCGATACTCGAACTGTTCTACTCGTCCGGCCTGCGGCTCGCCGAACTGGTCGGCCTCGACGTCCGTTTCGCCGACACCGAAGGCTACCGCTCCGCCGGCTGGCTCAAGCTCGATTCGGCCGAAGTCGAAGTGCTCGGCAAGGGCAACCGGCGCCGCGTCGTGCCGGTCGGCGGCAAGGCGGTGGCGGCGCTGAACGCATGGCTCGCGGTGCGCGGGCAGATGGTGAAGCACGATCCGCATCCGCTCTTTCTGTCGGCACGCGGCAACCGGCTCTCGCCGAACGTCGTGCGCGAGCGCGTGAAGCGCGCGGCGCTCGCGGCCGGCATTCCCGCCAACGTGCATCCGCACGTGCTGCGGCATTCGTTCGCGACGCACGTATTGCAGTCGAGCGGCGATCTGCGCGCGGTGCAGGAACTGCTCGGCCACGCGAGCATCACCGCAACGCAGGTTTATACGGGGCTCGATTTCCAGCATCTCGCCCACGTCTACGACAGCGCGCATCCGCGCGCCAGAAAACGTAACTGATCACGCAACGGATCGCGCCACCGACAACACGACCGCCGCCGCCCGCCACGGCACGCGGCCCTCACCCCCGCTTCATGCGCCGCGCCGGGCCTGCCCCGCGGCCCCTTGTTCCCGCTGACATCCGATGAATACCGTTACGCTCAAACCGTCGAAAGAAAAATCGCTGCTGCGCCGCCACCCATGGGTCTATGCCAACGCGATCGATCACGTCGACGGCCACCCCGAGCCGGGTGCGACCGTGCTCGTGCGCGCGCGCGACGGCCGCTTTCTCGCACGCGCCGCGTACAGCCCGCACTCGCAGATCCGCGCGCGCGTCTGGAGCTTCGACGAAGCCGAGCCGATCGATCACGCGTTCTTCAAGCGCCGCGTGCAGCGCGCGCTCGCGCATCGTCGCGCGATGGTGCGCGACACCGGCGCGGTACGGCTGATTTTCGGCGAAGCGGACGGCCTGCCCGGTCTGATCGTCGATCACTACGTCGCCGAGGATGCGGGCCAGCGCAGCCAGCTCGTCTGCCAGTTCATGGCGGCGGGCGTCGAGGCGTGGAAAGAGGCGATCGTCGCGGCGCTGGTCGGCGCGACCGGCTGCCCGAACGTCTACGAACGCTCGGACGTCTCGATCCGCCAGAAGGAAGGGCTCGAACAGATCACCGGCGTGCTCGCGGGCGAACCGCCGTCGGACCGGCTGATCGCGAGCGAAAACGGCGTGCGCTATCACGTCGACGTGCGCAACGGCCATAAGACCGGCTTCTACGTCGATCAGCGCGACAACCGCCTGCTCGTGCAGCAGCTCGCGCAGGATCGCGACGTGCTGAACTGCTTCTGCTACACCGGCGGCTTTTCGCTCGCGGCATTGAAGGGGGGAGCCAAGCGCGTGGTGTCGGTCGATTCGTCGGGCGAAGCGCTGGCGCTCGCGCAGCAGAACGTCGCCGCCAACGGCTTCGACGCGGCACGCGCCACATGGCTCGACGCCGACGCGTTCAAGACGCTGCGTCGCCTCTACGACGAAGGCGAGCGCTTCGATCTGATCGTGCTCGATCCGCCGAAATTCGCGCCGTCGCGCGAGCACGTGGATCGCGCCTCGCGCGCCTACAAGGACATCAACCTGACCGGCCTGAAGCTGCTGCGCCCGGGCGGCCTGCTGTTCACCTACTCGTGCTCCGGCGCGATCGACCCCGAGCTGTTCCAGAAGATCGTCTCCGGCGCGGCCGCCGACGCCCGCGTCGACGCGCGCATTCTCAAGCGGCTCGGCGCGGGCGTCGACCATCCGCTGCTCACGGCTTTCCCCGAGGGTGAATACCTGAAGGGTCTGCTGTTGCAAATCGCCTGATCGCCCCTATTTACGGGCGGATTGCAGGCGCCGGCGGCAGCATCGGCGCGGGTTGGCCGTCGTGGGCGCAAACGGCCCCGACCTGCGCCCGCCCGGCAAATATGTTTCAATAACCGGCCAGACGGGCTGCGCGCCATGCGGCCGCCGCGCCCGGCCCACGCATCCGGCTAGCTCAGGCTAGCGTTCGAGTACGCACCGTTTTACGACTTACAGGCGACCTACATGATCCCCGTCACCATCCTGACCGGCTTTCTCGGCAGCGGCAAAACCACTCTGCTCAAGCGCATCCTGAACGAAAAGCACGGCATGAAGATCGCCGTCATCGAGAACGAGTTCGGCGAAGAGAACATCGACAACGACATCCTCGTGCAGGACAGCAACGAGCAGATCATCCAGATGAGCAACGGCTGCATCTGCTGCACGATTCGCGGCGACCTCTCGCGCGTGCTGGGCGATCTGGCCGCGAAGAAGCAGTCCGGCGAAGTGGACTTCGACCGCGTCGTGATCGAAACCACCGGCCTCGCGAATCCGGGCCCGGTCGCGCAAACCTTCTTCATGGACGACCAGATCGCGGGCGAATTCCTGCTCGACGCGATCATCACGCTGGTCGACGCGAAGCACGCGAACCATCAGCTCGACGAACACGAAGTGGTGCAGCGCCAGGTCGGTTTCGCCGACCGCCTGTTCGTCACGAAGGCCGATCTCGTCGACGAACAGCACGTGGCCGATCTGCGCCACCGTCTGCTGCACATGAACCCGAAGGCGGCGATCAAGGTCGTCAATTTCGGCGAGGCGGACATCAAGGAAATCTTCGATCTGCGCGGCTTCAACCTCAATTCGAAGCTCGAAATCGATCCGGACTTCCTCACCGAAGACGAGCACGCGCACAGCCACGCGCATGCGCACGACGAGCACGGCCACACGCACGCCGACCACGCGAACTGCGATCACGAGCACGGCCATTGCGACCACGAAGGCCACGATCACGGGCATCACCACCACGCGCACCACGACGACAAGATCAAGTCGTTCGTGTACCGCAGCGACCGCCCGTTCGATGCGAACAAGCTCGAAGACTTCCTCGGCGGCATCCTGCAGATCTACGGCGAGCATCTGCTGCGCTACAAGGGCGTGCTGTATATGAAGGGCGTCGATCGCAAGGTCGTGTTCCAGGGCGTGCACCAGATGATGGGCAGCGACCTCGCCGCGAAATGGCAGCCCGCCGAGAAGAAGACCAACAAGATGGTGTTCATCGGCATCGAACTGCCGCGCGACCTCATCACCGACGGGCTCGACGCCTGTCTCGCCTGAGCGGCCGCCCCGCTCCCTGGCGGGCCCGGGAAGGTACATGGCCTGCCGCGCGCGCCGTGCGGCAGGCAGTGCGTGTCATGGCCACGGTGTGCCGGGGCGCTCGCCGCGCATCGCGGCACCGGGCCGCAACCCTCTGCTAAAAGCACGGCTCGGCGGTGCCCAAGCCAGTCGAAAGCCAATAGTATGAAAAGCGCGTGAAAACCCTGTTGTATCAAACAGCGCACGACCATCGCTTTTTGGCCTTGTGCGCGTTATATTTTCAGGATATCAATGCGCCACAGACAGATTTCCGCCAGTTGCGGTGCCGTATTGTGATTCAGTTACAATACGGGCCCACTGGAGAATGACAACGAATTGCCCGGTCGCGCGTATCCCGCGGCGGGCCTGAAATGGCGCCGGAAAATCTTGTCCGGAGACACGCCGAAAACGTCGGCGAGCATGGCCCGAAAGGGCACGCGCTTGCCGGCAAGCGATGCCTCGGGAGCATGTGAGAATCGGTTTCCAGAGGAGTTCGGCCCCGCAGCGGCGTAGCTAGCAACGCCCGGCGCGTGGTCGCGAGGCGCTTCGGCGTCACGACAGCCCAACGTTCGTGGCCACCCGGCGCTGTGCGTCCGCGCAATGCCTGTGCGGGCAATACGAGAGTGCGGGCACTATGTAAGAGTTTTGCCCCACATTGAAGAAGTAAGCCAGATGACGACGAAACGACTCTTGACCGAAGCCGAAATCCTGAAGATGAGCGACAAGGATTACATGAATGAGGATCAGCTCGCCTTCTTCAAGAACAGGCTCGAACAGTTGCAGGCGGACATTCTCCGCAATGCCGGCCAGACGACCGAAAATCTGCGCGAAACGGTCATCGTGCCGGACCCGGCCGACCGCGCGACGATCGAGGAAGAGCATGCGCTCGAACTGCGCACGCGCGACCGCGAGCGCAAGCTGCTGAAGAAGGTGCAGCAATCGATCGCGCGCATCGAGGCGGGCGATTACGGCTGGTGCGAAGAAACCGGCGAGCCGATCGGCATTCCGCGTCTGCTCGCGCGGCCCACGGCCACGCTGTCGCTCGAAGCCCAGGAGCGCCGCGAACTGCGCCAGAAGCTGTTCGGCGACTGAACGCCGGCGGCGCGGGCTGCGGCCGCGCGCCCCACAACGCTGCTTCGTCGAGAGGCGCACGGTAAGCCGTGCGCCTTTTCTTTTGGTGTCGTCTTTTTTGTCGTCCATTCGGTGCGGTCCTTCCGGTGCCACCACCTTCCCGCCGCGAGCCGCCGCCGTGCCCGGCCCGCCGTTCGCGCCCCCCTCGCGCCACGCTTCCTGTTTTTCGTCCTATGCCTTTTGGCCGATCTTGATATGGGCGCGCACGCCCTAAAATAGACCGGACATGCGCTCACGAGCGCGCCGGCCGGCGCGCCGTCCGCTGACAGGATTCATGCGGTAGCGCGCCGCGCTATCGCGTCCTACCCGTTTTGCAAAGAGGAACGCATATGGAGCAATTTCACGGCACGACGATCGTTTCCGTGCGCCGCGGCAACAAGGTCGCGCTCGGCGGCGACGGCCAGGTGACCCTCGGCAACATCGTCATGAAAGGCGGCGCGAAGAAGGTCCGGCGCATCTACAACGGCAAGGTGCTGGTCGGCTTCGCCGGCGGCACGGCCGACGCCTTCTCGCTGCTCGATCGCTTCGAAGCGAAGCTGGAAAAGCATCAGGGCAATCTCACGCGCGCGGCCGTCGAGCTGGCCAAAGACTGGCGCACCGACCGCATGCTGCGCCGCCTCGAAGCCATGCTGATTACCGCGGACGCCACCACCACGCTCGTCATCACCGGCAATGGCGACGTGCTCGACCCCGAAGGCGGCATCTGCGCGATCGGCTCGGGCGGCGCGTATGCGCAGGCAGCCGCGAAGGCGCTCGCCGACAACACCGAACTCTCGCCGCGCGACATCGTGGAAAAGTCGCTCGAAATCGCCGGCGACATGTGCATCTACACGAACCACAACCGCGTCATTGAGACGATCGAGTAAGGACCCACGATGAGCACCATGACCCCTGCCGAGATCGTCTCCGAACTCGACAAACACATCATCGGCCAAGGCCGCGCGAAAAAAGCCGTGGCTGTCGCGCTGCGCAACCGCTGGCGCCGTCAGCAGGTCGAAGAGCCGCTGCGCCAGGAAATCACGCCGAAGAACATCCTGATGATCGGACCGACCGGCGTCGGCAAGACCGAAATCGCGCGGCGCCTCGCCAAGCTCGCCGACGCGCCGTTCATCAAGATCGAAGCGACCAAGTTCACCGAAGTCGGCTACGTGGGCCGCGACGTCGACAGCATCGTGCGCGACCTGATCGAAATCTCGGTCAAGCAGACCCGCGAAACCGAAATGCGCAAGGTGCGCACCAAGGCCGGCGACCTCGCCGAAGACCGCATTCTCGACATCCTGCTGCCGAGCGCGCGCGCGGTCGGCTTCGGCTCGGGTTCGGGCGCGGCCGACACCGCCGACGAAGGCGGCGCCACGCGTCAGACGTTCCGCAAGCGCCTGCGCGAAGGCATGCTCGACGACAAGGAAATCGAGCTCGACGTCGAGCAGCCGCAGGTCGGCATGGACATCATGGGGCCGCCGGGCATGGAAGACATGACCGAGCAGATCCGCTCGATGTTCGCCAACATCGGCGGCGGCAAGAAGACGCGCCGCAAGATGAAGGTCAAGGAAGCGCTGAAGGTGCTCACCGACGAAGAAGCCGGCAAGATGCTGAACGACGAGGAAGTGAAGACCAAGGCGGTGCAGAACGTCGAGCAGAACGGCATCGTGTTTCTCGACGAGATCGACAAGATCGCGTCGCGCAACGAAGGCGGCGGCGGCGAGGTGTCGCGTCAGGGCGTGCAGCGCGATCTGCTGCCGCTCGTCGAAGGCACGACGATCAACACCAAGTACGGCATGGTGAAGACCGATCACATCCTGTTCATTGCGAGCGGCGCGTTCCATCTCGCCAAACCGAGCGATCTGATCCCCGAGCTGCAAGGGCGCTTCCCGATTCGCGTCGAACTCGATTCGCTGTCGGTCAACGACTTCGAGTCGATTCTCGTCTCGACGGATGCGAGCCTCGTCAAGCAATACCAGGCACTGCTCGCCACCGAAGACGTGCACCTCGAATTCGCCGACGACGGCATTCGCCGTCTCGCCGAAATCGCGTACTCGGTGAACGAAAAGACCGAGAACATCGGCGCGCGGCGTCTCTATACGGTCATCGAAAAACTGCTCGAAGAAGTGTCGTTCTCGGCCGGCAATCATTCGGGCCGCACGGTGCAGATCGACGCGGCGTATGTCGATCGCGCGCTGAACGAAGTCGCGGAAGACGAAGATCTGTCCCGCTACGTGCTGTGATCGCGTAATCGCGCTCGAAGCCGATGCATGAAAAAACGGGCGGCCTTCAACAAGGCAGCCCGTTTTGTTTTATGCCGCTCACCATCACTACGTGGTCGCAGCGCCTCGAACCGCGCGCGCCACGCCGAGCGCGCGCGCCTCGCCCTACCGTACCGCCTACTGCCTGACCGGCCGCTTCGCGAGCTTGCGCTGCAAAGTCCGCCGATGCATGTTCAAAGCACGCGCCGTAGCCGAAATATTGCCGCCGTTTTCCGCGAGCACGCGCTGGATATGCTCCCATTCGAGCCGCGCAACCGACAGCGGCTGTGGATTCTCGATCGCTTCTTCGGCCTGCACCGCGCTCGCCTCGCTTTGCAGCGCCGACAGAATCGTCTCGACATTGGCGGGCTTCGCGAGGTAGTTGTCCGCGCCGTCCTTCACGGCCTGCACCGCGGTCGCGATGCTTGCATAGCCGGTCAGCACGAGCATGCGCGCATCGGGTTGCAGATCGCGCAAGGGCGCCACGAGCGTGAGACCGGAATCGTCGCCGAGATGCAGGTCGACCGTGATCTCGCTGAACTTCTGCTGATTCGCCAGCCTGATCGCTTCGTCCGCGTTGTGCGCTTCGCTCACGGTGTAGCCGCGCCGCGTCAAACCGCGCGCAAGGATGCCGGAGAACACTTCGTCGTCGTCGATCACCAGAAAATTCTTTTCGCTCATGCCTGTTTCTCCGTATTGGATGGCGCGGCGCCTCGTGGGCTCGCGCCGGAAAATTTGCGCCCGGCCAGCGGCAGCCGTAGCACCGCGCGCGTGCCGCGCGGTTTGGCCGCCTTGACGTCGGTCAGCTCGATCGAGCCCCGCAGACGCGCCGCCGCCGAGAAGGCCAGGTACAGCCCCACGCCGTGTCCGCCCTGCGTGCTCTCCACCGGCATCGCGCCGAGCGAGCCGCGCAACGCGGCCGGAATGCCCGGGCCCGCGTCGCACACGTCGAACTCGATCTGATCGCCGCGCGCCGCGAGCGCGCAGGACAGCGTGACGTGATCGCGGCTCGCGCGCGCGGCGTTGTCGAGCAGGATCGTCAGGATCTGGCCGACGGCGACCATATCGTCGATGCTCGCGTCCGCGGGCGGAGCGCCGATCCGCTCGAACCTCACGTGCGGATGACGCAGGCGCCACTGCTCGGCAAACGATTCGAGCCATTCGCCGACCGGCTGGCGGTTCGTCGTGGTCGTTGCGCGGCTGCGCAGACGCGCGAGCGCGGACGTGCAGAGCGTCATCTGCTGCTCGAGCAGTTCGAGATCCGCGCTGTAGGGCGCGAGCCCCGCGTCGGTGCGCGCCGCGTCGCGCAATTCTTCGGACAACATGGCGATTGTAGACAGAGGCGTACCGATTTCGTGAGCCACGGTAGCCGCCTGCACGCCGAGCGCGACCGCGCGTTCGTCGTGAAGCAAGCGCTGCTGCGCTTCTCCGAGCGCTGCGTCACGTAGCCGCAGCGCGCGCGACATGCGCGCGACGAACCATGCGATCAGCCCGACGCTCACCATGAAGTTGACCCACATGCCGGCGCGGTAGTACTCGAACAGGTTCGCGGGATTGTCGAGATTGAGCGGCACGGAATCGAAACCGAGCACCGCATAGCAGGCGACCGCGAATGCCGCGAGCCAGGCCATCAGACGCCAGGGCAGCACGGCCGCGGCGATCGCGAGCGAAGGGAGATAGAGCGAAACGAACGGATTAGTCGTGCCGCCCGAGAGAAACAGCAGCGCGGACAGCACGCCGAGATCGACCCATATTTGCCCGAACAGCTCCATGTTGGACTCGGGCCGCTGCTGCGCAACGCGCCACCACGTGAGCGCGTTGAACAGAACTTCGAGCGTGATGACGAGCAGCATCGCCGGCAACGGCAGATTCACGCCGATGAAGATCTGCACGAACGCGATAGTCACCAGCTGACCGATGATCGCGAGGCTGCGCAGCCAGAACAGATGACCGAGATTGACCCGGCCGGTGTTGGTGATTCGGTGCATCATCGGCGTTGCTCGGTCCCGGACTCTCCTTGCCTCGCGCGCGCGATCTCCGCGACCAGACATTCCGGGCACAGACAGCGGCTCGCCGGATCGAGCCGTTCGGCCGGCAGCGGTTGCAACTCGCGGCACCAGCAATCGAACGGCTGCGCATGCATGCCGCAGTCGAATGCGCTACCGCAGCGCGAACAGCGCGCGCTGTGCCCGGAACGGACGGAAGAAGATGCGTTCATTGCAGACCGGAAGAGGATTGCGGAAGGACGCCGCCAAAGGCATCGCTCGGGAAATGATGCCACGATCGGCAGCGCCGGTGCATCGGCCATCCGGCTGATTCACAGCCGTCATGCAGGCGCGTTAAGCTTGCTCCTCGCTTCGTCCGCGAAAGTGGTCCTGGTGCGGTACGCCAATCGCGCCCTGCCCGTCGCTCGCGCCGTTGCGGAAAACCCTGTTGCAGCGCGCCAGTCCTGTACAATTCGCGCTGTTTTAACTGTTTCCTGCCCGAGCCTGCCGCCATGTCCGAGCTTCCCGACCTCTCGCAGATTGCGCCCACCCTGAAGGCCGAAATTCTGGCCGAGGCGCTGCCCTACATCCGCCAGTACCACGGCAAGACCGTGGTCATCAAATACGGCGGCAACGCCATGACCGAGGAACGCCTGAAGCAGGGCTTCGCGCGCGACGTGATTCTGCTGAAGCTGGTCGGCATCAATCCGGTCATCGTGCACGGCGGCGGTCCGCAAATCGACCAGGCACTGAAGAAAATCGGCAAACAGGGCACGTTCATCCAGGGCATGCGCGTCACCGACGAAGAGACGATGGAAGTCGTCGAATGGGTGCTCGGCGGCGAGGTGCAGCAGGACATCGTGATGCTGATCAACCACTTCGGCGGCCACGCGGTCGGCCTGACCGGCAAGGACGGCGGCCTGATCCACGCGCGCAAGATGCTGATGCCGGATCGCGACAATCCGGGCCAGTACGTGGACATCGGCCAGGTGGGCGAGGTCGAGTCGATCAACCCGGCCGTGGTGAAGGCATTGCAGGACGACGCGTTCATTCCGGTCATCTCGCCGATCGGCACCGGCGAAGACGGCCTGTCGTACAACATCAACGCGGACCTCGTCGCGGGCAAGCTGGCGGTCGTGCTGAACGCCGAAAAGCTCGTAATGATGACCAACATCCCCGGCGTGATGGACAAGGAAGGCAATCTGCTGACCGATCTGTCGGCGCGCGAAATCGACGGCCTGTTCGAAGACGGTACGATCTCCGGCGGCATGCTGCCGAAAATCTCGTCCGCACTCGACGCGGCGAAGAGCGGCGTGCGCTCGGTGCACATCATCGACGGCCGCATCGAGCATTCGGTGCTGCTGGAAATCCTGACCGAACAGCCGTTCGGCACGATGATCCGCTCGCATTGATTCCGGCGCCGAGCACCGGCCACACGCGGCGCGTGTGCCGGACGGCGCGGCTGGCCGGTTGTGTGGATCGCGCCGGTATGCCGCAACAGCGGTCGCGGTGGCCGCAACGGCGTTACAGGCGCCCGCGCAAACCATTCGGTTCGTCCCGCCGGCACGACCGGCGGACGGCAACACGAGTAACACCGCCCGCCTCGTGCCGCCACCGTGCTTGCATCCGGGCGCCCCAGCTTCCCCGCGGCAAACCGGCCGGCCGCCTTGGCGGCATGAAGCGCCCGTCAGCGCCTGAAGGTCTCCACCATGCGCACCTCCACTTCACGGCGCCGCCGTCCCAACATCGCGGGCGGCAAGCCCGTCTGGCTGTTCGACCTCGACAACACGCTGCACCGCGCATCGCACGCCATTTTCCCGGCGATCAATCACGGGATGACGCAGTACATCATCGACGCGCTGCACGTGGACATCGACGAGGCGAACCGTCTGCGCACCGGCTACACGCAGCGCTACGGCGCCGCGCTGCTCGGCCTCACGCGCCACCATCCGCTCGACGCGCACGACTTCCTGAAGGTCGTGCACACTTTCCCCGATCTCGGCTCGATGATCCGCCACGAACGCGGCGTCGCGCGCCTCGTCGCGGCGCTGCCGGGCCGCAAGATCGTGCTGACCAACGCGCCCGAAGCATACGCGCGCGCGGTGCTGGCCGAACTGCGCATCGAACGGCTGTTCGAACGCGTGATCGCGATCGAACACATGCGCGACCGCCGCCAGTGGCGCGCGAAGCCCGATCACGCGATGCTGCGCCGTGCAATGCGCGACGCGCACGTGTCGCTGAAAGACGCGATCCTCGTCGAAGACACGCGCTCGCACCTGAAGAACTACCGGCGGCTCGGCATCCGCACGGTGTGGATCACCGGCCACCTGCCGCGCCGCCCGCACGCGGACGGCGTGCCGACGCGCCTGCCGGGCACCGGCCGGCCGCATTATGTCGACCGCAGCATTCGTTCGTTAAAATCGCTACGACTGGGCACCCGCTCGGTTCGATGGAAGGGACGCAAGCCGGGACAGTAGCCACGAAGCCGCCACCACAGCAGCCGGGGGACAGCCATGCAGCCGATCGACAAGCCTCACGAAGCCTTAGCCGAACGCTCCCCCGCGGCGCCCGCGGCCGCGCCCACCGCCACACGCGCACCACGCCCGAAACCGGGCGAGCGCCGCGTGCATATCCTGCAAACGCTCGCGGGCATGCTCGAAGCGCCGAAGGGCGAGAAGATCACCACGGCGGCGCTCGCCGCCCGGATCGGCGTGTCGGAAGCGGCGCTGTACCGGCACTTCGCGAGCAAGGCGCAAATGTTCGAAGGACTGATCGAGTTCATCGAGCAGACGCTCTTCGGGCTCATCAATCAGATCACCAGCCACGAAAGCAACGGCGTGCTGCAAGCGCGTTCGATCGCGCTGATGCTGCTCAATTTCCCCGCGAAGAATCCCGGCATGACGCGCGTGCTGACCTGCGAGGCGCTGGTCGGTGAACACGAGCGGCTGACCGAGCGCGTGAACCAGATGCTCGAACGCGTCGAGGCCTCGCTGAAGCAGTGCCTGCGGCTCGCGCAAACGGAAGAACTCGCCAGTGCGCACGCTCACGCGGATCAACCCGCCGAGCCGGACGCCACGACACACGCCACGCTGCCCGCCGGCTACGATCCCACGATCCGCGCGAGCCTGCTCCTGAGCTACGTGATCGGCCGCTGGCACCGCTATGTGCGCAGCGGTTTCGCGCGCCCGCCCGCCGAACACGCAGAGGCGCAACTGCTGCTGATTCTTCAGTAGTTCTTTCAGTCGTCTCCGCGGTCTGCCCGCGCCGCTGTCGCGCGGAATTTTCCGCTATACTTTGCGCCTGATGCCGCCGCGGCCCGTCGATGCACAACGGACCGCGCCAAGGCATTCCGAACACGCTGCACCCGGCTTTACCCCTTGCTTCACACCTTTCCACGCGCCGATTTGCTGACTCGATTGCGGGCGCGCGAACCACTGGCCAACGGCCCGCGGTTCACTATAAATGCGGCTAAAGAGGTCGTCAGCTGCGCACACAGCCTTCTCCTCCGTGCATCGCCGACGCCGTTTAGCCGCCCTGTTGACCCAATGGCGGAATGAATGGAATCCATCGGCATCGTCGCTCCCCAAAAAATGCATTTCACCGAGCCGCTGCCATTGCGCAACGGTAGCTCGCTCGCCGGCTACGACCTGATGGTCGAGACCTACGGCACGCTCAATGCCGCGCGCAGCAATGCGGTGCTCGTGTGCCACGCGCTCAACGCATCGCATCACGTGGCGGGCGTCTACGCCGACAATCCGAAAGACGTCGGCTGGTGGGACAACATGGTCGGCCCCGGCAAGCCGCTCGATACCGACAAATTCTTCGTGATCGGCGTGAACAACCTCGGCTCGTGCTTCGGTTCGACCGGGCCGATGAGCCTCGACCCCGCCACCGGCAAGCCGTATGGCGCGACGTTTCCGGTCGTCACGGTGGAAGACTGGGTCAACGCCCAGGCGCGCGTCGCCGACACGTTCGGCATCACGCGCTTTGCCGCCGTGATGGGCGGCAGCCTCGGCGGCATGCAGGCGCTCGCGTGGAGCATGATGTATCCGGAGCGCGTCGCGCATTGCATCGTGGTCGCGTCGACGCCGAAGCTCTCCGCGCAGAACATCGCGTTCAACGAGGTCGCGCGCTCGGCGATCCTGTCGGACCCCGACTTCCACGGCGGCGACTACTACGCGCACGGCGTGAAGCCGAAGCGGGGCTTACGCGTCGCGCGCATGATCGGCCACATCACGTATCTCTCGGACGACGACATGGCCGAGAAATTCGGCCGCTCGCTGCGCCGCGCGGAAGGCGCGCTCGACGACTACAACTTCAACTTCGACGTCGAATTCGAAGTGGAGTCGTATCTGCGCTACCAGGGCGACAAGTTCGCCGACTACTTCGACGCGAACACCTACCTGCTGATCACGCGCGCGCTCGACTACTTCGATCCGGCCAAGGCCTTCGCCGGCGACCTGACCGCCGCGCTCGCGCACACCACGGCCAAGTATCTGATCGCGAGCTTCTCGACCGACTGGCGTTTCGCGCCGGCGCGCTCGCGCGAACTCGTGAAGGCGCTGCTCGACCACAAGCGCACGGTCACCTACGCGGAGATCGACGCGCCGCACGGTCACGACGCCTTCCTGCTCGACGACGCGCGCTATCACAACCTGCTGCGCGCCTATTACGAACGCATTGCCAACGAGGTGAACGCATGAACCAGCGAGCCCTTGATTACCTGGCGTCGCGCCCGGACTTCCGCGCGATCGCCCGCTGGGTCGAGCCGCGCGCGAGCGTGCTCGACCTCGGCTGCGGCGACGGCTCGCTGCTGTCGCTGCTGAACGAGGAACTCGACGTGCAGGGCTACGGCATCGAGATCAACGACGCGGGCGTGCTCGCGGCGACGCAGAACGGCATCAACGTGATCCAGCAGAATCTCGAAGACGGCCTGCGTCTCTTCGAAGACGGCAGCTTCGATTTCGCGATCCTGTCGCAGACACTGCAAACGATTCATCAGACCGCCGCGATCCTGCGCGAGACCGTGCGCGTCGGCAAGGAATGCATCGTCTCGTTTCCGAATTTCGGCTACTGGGCGCATCGGCTGTCGGTGCTGAACGGGCGCATGCCGGTGTCGAAGTCGCTGCCTTATCAATGGCACAACACGCCGAACGTGCGCGTGCTGACCATCAAGGACTTCGAAGCGCTCGCGCCCGAGGTCGGCATCGAAATTCTCGATCGCGTCGTGCTGCACGACGGGCAGGTGGTACGTTGGGGCGTGAACTGGCGTGGTAGTCTTGCGGTCTATCGCGTCACGAAAAGCTAAGCTTAGTTATCCACATGTCGAACCCGCCGCACGAGGCGCCCGCACTTACCGCTCACGAAGAACATCCCGGCTGGCGCGCGTTTTTGAATACGCGCATGCTGATCTGCGTCTTTCTCGGCTTCACGTCGGGACTGCCGCTGTTTACGCTCGTCTATCTCGTGCAGGCGTGGCTGCGCTCCGAAGGCGTCAATCTGAAGGAAATCGGCCTCTTTGCGCTGATCCAGTTTCCCTACACATGGAAGTTCGTCTGGGCGCCGCTGATGGACCGCTACGTGCCGCGTCTGCCGGGCTGGCGTCCGGGCAGGCGGCGCGGCTGGATGCTCGTCACGCAGTTGCTCGTGGCGGGCGCCATGGCAACGCTCGGCTTCGTGTCGCCACGCGAATCGATCTGGACCGTCGCGGCGCTGACCGCGCTGGTCGCGTTCTTCGGCGCGAGTTCCGACATCGTGATCGACGCGTACCGGCGTGAATTGCTCAGCGACACGCAGCAGGGCCTAGGCAATGCGGTGCACGTGAACGCGTACAAGATCGCGGCGCTCGTGCCCGGCTCGCTCGCGCTGATTCTGTCCGATCATTTGCCGTGGAGCACCGTGTTCATCGTGACGGCCGCGTTCATGCTGCCGGGCGTTCTGATGACGCTGCTGGTGCGCGAGCCCGAGGTGCACGGCAAGCCGCCGAAGAATCTGCGCGAGGCGATCGTCGAACCGTTCAGGGAATTCATTCAGCGCGACGGCTGGCGCGGCGCGCTCTTCGTGCTCGGTTTCATCTTTCTGTACAAGCTCGGCGATACGATGGCGACCACGCTGTCCACGTCGTTTTTCCTCGACATCGGTTTTTCGCGCACGCAGATCGGCGTGATCGCGAAGACCACGGCATTCGGCGCGAGTCTCGCGGGCGGTATCGTCGGCGGCATCTGGCTGATGAAAATCGGCATTGGCCGCGGCCTGTGGATTTTCGGTTTGCTGCAGATCGTATCGACGCTCGGCTTCGCATGGCTCGCGCATCTCGGCCCGGCTTCGCCCGGTCTCGCCGCGATTTACGACATCGCGGTCGCAATCAGCCAGGGCACGACGAAGCTGCTCGCGTTCGTCGGCATCGACTGGTCGGTGCAGCTCGATCCGCGCTCGGTCGCGCTCGCGCTCGTCTACGGCTTCGAGACCTTCGCGACCGGCCTGACGATGGCCGCGTTCACTGCCTACATCGCGAGCACCACCGATCCGCGCTACACGGCGACACAGTTCGCGCTGTTCACGAGCCTCGCCTCGGTGCCGCGCACGCTGGCGTCGGCGGCGAGCGGCTACGTCGTCGCGAAGATCGGCTGGTTCGACTACTTCCTCGTGTGCACCGCGCTGGCCGTGCCCGGCATGCTGCTGTTGCTGCGCATCGCGCCGTGGAGAACCCGGCCGTGACAGTCACGCTTATCACACGCATGCGGCGCTTCGCGGCGGCGCGCGCTTTCCCGGTCGAGGCAGGCCGCGCGGCGCGATGCGCGGTATGGCTGCTCGGCTGCGCGGGCATGACGCTGGCGCTGCCGCCGGGCGCATGCGCCGCG